>JAKEEV010001266.1 GCA_022616395.1 Planctomycetia bacterium
CGAAAATTCTACGTGTCGCCGAAGGCGGAAGGGGAAAGCCCCAGATCGACGATGCTGCACGCGGCGATCACGTTCAGTCCGAGCCGGCGGGCTTCGGTCAGCACTTCGGGAGCATCCGCGCCGGGGTTAAACCACACTTCACCCGGCGCCTTCATCGCGATCTCGGGAAGCACCTTCAGCCCGATGGCTGGCGGTAAGTAGATCGTAACTCGGTCGAGCTTCTCGACGGGCACATCGACCACCGACTTGTAAGCGCGAAGCCCTTCGACTTCATCCGCGTTGGGCGTGATGGGGAAGACGGTGAAGCCGGCCGCCAGATGCGCGCGAACGGACTTGTTGCCAAACTTCCTGCGCTCGGGGCTGGCGCCAATGACCGCAACTGTTCGGCTCATCGAAGTTTGCTTCTTTGAGTTTGAGTTCGAGCAGAGGTGGCAAAATGGGTTTGGCCGCCATCCCAAAACGGGCCTCGGCGGAAGAGTTCAGTGAAGTGCAATGAGGTGGTGTCAGGTCGGGTTCTGAGGCTCAGTCGTCTTCGCCACCGCCTGTGCTTTCACTCCGTGGATCGCCTCGTAGACTTCTTCGCGGTGGACGGGCACATCCTTCGGAGCGACGATGCCCAGACGCACCTTGTCCCCGCGAATTTCCACCACCGTGATGATGATGTCGTTGTTGATGACGATCGACTCGTTTTTTTTCCTGGACAGCACGAGCATTGGTGTCTATCTTTCCGTGAGTATGAATCCGAGTTGGTGATGCGAACACCAACTCAACTGTTCCGCTCCTCCGGCGGCGAATCCACACGCCCCCGCGAGAGCGACCGACGAACCATTTCCACCGGCACAATAGGCCTTGTGGGGATGTGTTCGTGCCCACGCCTTTCCTGACGCGGACATCCAGCGCCCCCTGCACCATTCCCCACTGTAAAACCGGGCAAGATACGCCGTCAAGGAGCATTCTTGACGCAAAATCCAGATTTCCCGACTTTTCGGTTGACGAGGACGCTGAGATGTGGATTGTGAGAAATTTGGCAGAATGATAATGGTAGACCGCAAATCGACAGTGTTGTCAGAGCCGCGACCGTCAGGGAGCGATGCTTCATCCGTGGAGCGCGGGCCTCTGCGGGCCTCTGGCCCGCAAAGCTATCCCGTTGCGTTGGTTTCAGATCGTTCCCGGAGCGTTTTGAATGCGTGTCCCTCTTGCGGCCAAGATGGCCGCGCTCCACAGAGAAAGACACAGAGTAAAGACACGCTCCCTGACGGTCGCGGCTCTGATTTGTGCCGCCCGGCAAGCAGCACCTACTCAAACAAACCACTTCCGCACGGTCGAGTGCTACTGTCCGCCGATTGGTCGAATCGGATGGCGGTGGGGCGTTGGTTGTGCTCGGTAGTAAGAGGCGACCAGACGCACGGCGGGGTGCGGGTCCGCGTCGGCGATGCGCGCGACCCACGCGGGAGAAGAAAGTTTGCGCGCGATAGCCAGTTCCACTGCCACACGCGCTGAGCCTGCGCGAACCGCTGGCTCCGGATCGCGGCTGAGTCGTTCCAGCCACGGTTCCGGGTCCGCGACATCGTCATCGTAACGCAGGTCGATGAGCAACTTGAGCCGCTCGACGGGATCGGGATGAACCAGCCGCCAGCCGAGACGAATCTCGGCATCGGATCGCTCCCGACCGACCAGTGCGTCATGGCAAATCTTCCGCACTCCGGCATCCGGGTCGTGCAGCCACTTGAACAAGTCCTCATCCCCAAGCAGCGAGTCGCCCTCGCCAAGCGAAGCAGCAGCGAAGAGAGCCGCTGCTCGCACTTCCGGCTCGGCGGCAGCCAACAGAGGGCGGAGTTCCGCGCGCATATTGATGTCGGGATGAAGCGTCAGTCGAACCGCGGCAAGTCGGGAATCAGCTCCGGGCATCTGAAGTGCGACGGCCACGATCTCGCGACAGCGCGCTGCGTGCGTGCTTCCGGTTCGCTTCAGAATGGTGGGGAGTAATCCGACAATCGCGCGCTGACCAGGTTCGCCCGCTGTGTCGAACGCTTCGAGTACCAGTCCCGCGACAGTGATCGCGCGCGGGTCGCCTTCGGGTAAAGCAGTGAGGTGCCGGTCGAGTGCCGCGACCGCCGCGGCTCGTGTGGGGTCGTTGGCGAACTTCACGCATTCGAGGAGTTTGCGAAAGCCCGGTTCTCCGTAACCGACAAGTGCATCGGCCCACTTCGCGCGCTCCTCGTCGGTGGTCGAGGCGGTCAGTTTTTGAGCGGCATACCGGGCGCGAAGAGCGGGCGCGTTCACGGCGGCCCAGGCGCAGATTGCGCCGATTGCCAGCATCCCCACGGCCACCAGCCGCAACGTCCACTTCCGCTTGCGTGTCACAACACACTCTCCTGGTAAGCTGCGCTTGAGGCGGAAAACTACACCGGCTGTCAGGGGCCAGGCAAGAGCAACCCGACCGGGTAACCGGAATTGCTCATGCACTCGGAGTCAACGGTTCGATTCTTACCCACGAAAGTGGTCCGCGATTGGAGTCCTCACGCTCTGGACCGCGCAGTCTTTGTTGGAGTCCCGGCTTTAGCCGGTCTTCCTGTTTTCAGACCAGCTAAAGCCGGGACTCCAACAATACATGGACGAGGGTTCCCCATGACCGGAACGGGCAAGGTGCTGGGCGTTTTCCTGGGCGGTGTCGTGACGGCCTCGGCGTGCGCTGCGCCTCCGATGTTACCCGGCGCGCCCAGTTCACCCACGCCCGCGATGCCCGCGAAGCCGATGCCCGCGACCAACACCGCCGGCGCGGTGCGCGTGAATCTCTTGGAGGTCGTGCAGCCCGATTACCGAGACGCGGTGTTGAAGATTGTCGGCAAGCCGACCATCTCGGCCCGAGCAACCGCGCCGGATGTGATTTGCACCGTCGCGATGTATCAGTGGCTCTTCGACCACCCGGATCGGGTGTCGCTCGCGTGGCAGCGGTTGAAGGTGCCCGCGGTGCCAATCACCGACTCAGGGAACGGTCAATTCACCTGGACCGACAAGAACGGCAGCGAAGTGGTGTGGCGCACGGTCGGCACCTTCGCGGATGGCCGCGTGTGGTACGCAACGGGAAAGGTGAAGCCATCGCCGGCGACGCCCGCGGTTCCGGTGAAAGCGGTAGCGATTCTGACTCACCCGCAGAAGGCCGCGAAGGACGGTGTGGCGGCTTTCAGCACAAGCGTGCAACTCTACTTGCACAGCGATAGCAAGGCCGCGGCGCTGGCGATGCGGATGATGGGTCCATCGGCTCCGAAGTTGGCCGAACAGGGCGCGGAGCAGTTCTTGGAGTTCTTCAACGGCATCGCGGACTACGTTCAGAAGAACCCGACGAAGGCCGATGCGCTTCTGGCGCCGAAGAAGTAGGGTTGCGGCGTGAACCGATCACGGCTTCTTGGCCGGTTGCTTGGGCTTTTCCTTCAGCCACACCACGCAGAACCGGGTGCCCTTCTCCGACTCGTATCCCGTCAGCGATACGGGGTAGAAGCCCTCGGCGGCGATGTCGTTCGCCTTCTTCTGGAAGTCATCCGGCGACAAGCTCAGGTCGAACTTGAAATCGGCCACAGTCTCGTCGGTGAACATCGTCGCCCCGTAGACCAAGTTGCCCTTGTGCGGAACAGCCCCGATCGCTCCCGGCCGCATCCCCCGTCCGCGGTTCTCGTCAAGAAACTCGGCCACTACCTCGGCGCTGGCATCGATGACTTGGAATCCCCTTCCTTCGCCCGCAGCGGAGTGGAAAGCCCAGTGAAGAGAATTCTGACCGGTCACGTTGGGATGAGGGCGAATCTGCAACACTTTAGGAACAGGCACGGAATAACTTCCCGGAATTGTAGTCCTCGGTTACGCTCGTTCCGGTTCCGGGTGACCGAGCGGAGCGCATCATGACCCCATACCCA
>JAKEEV010001267.1 GCA_022616395.1 Planctomycetia bacterium
ACGCTTCGCTCGCTGTGTCAAACTGCGGGATTGGAGTTCGAGGAGGTTCCTCAGTTGCTCGATGGAGGCGAACCCGTTTCCAGTAGTCGCGTGCGAGCTGCACTTGTGAGTGGGAACGTGTCTCGTGCCGCGGAACTGTTGAACCGACCTTACCAGATTACCGGGACAGTGATTCCCGGAGCGCGGCGCGGGCGCACGATCGGCTTCCCGACCGCGAACCTCGGCGGTGTGCTCACTGTATTGCCCGGCAACGGCGTGTATGCTGTCCGCGCGATTGTGGAAGGCCAGACATTCCCCGCGGCCGCGAACATCGGCCCGAATCCGACCTTCGGCGAAGATGCGCAGAAGATCGAAGTCCACCTGATCGACTTTTCGGGCGATCTTTACGGCAAGACGCTGAGTGTGGAGTTCGTGGAGAAGCTCCGAGACACGCGACCGTTCGGAGGAGTGAGAGAGTTGATCGAGCAGTTGAAGTACGATGTCGAACAGGCCAAGTTTGTTCTTGTGGGTGAACCACCATGAACCTCAAAGATCGAGTCGAGCACGCGTTAAAGCACGAAATCGCGCCCGCGCTGTTGCTCGACGGCAACGGAATCGAAGTCTTGGAGGTGGAGAACGGCATCGCGTCGGTGCGGCTGACTGGCGTGTGCGCTGGTTGCCCCGCGACCATCATGACTGTCATCACCTCGCTCGAAGACGAACTTCGCAAGAAGGTTCCAGAGGTGGTGATTCTGGAGGTTGCGCCCTGAAGGGTTCTTCATGTTCCTCGGTTACAACACCAACGGCTTCGCTCATCATCGCTTTGATGATGTTCTCGATATTCTCGCCGAACTGGGTTACGGCGGAGTGGCGATCACGCTCGATGTCCACCACCTCGACCCGGATGGACCGAACCGCAACGGACGAGTTGCGGTCGTGCGCGGGCATCTAGCCCGCATCGGTTTGCAGTGCGTAATTGAAACCGGCGCGCGGTTTTTGCTTGATGCGCGCAGAAAGCATCAACCGACGCTTGTCAGCGCAAGCGCCGAAGATCGAGACACGCGATTCGACTTCCTGTGTACTTGTGTTGAAGTGGCGGCCGGGCTTCGTGCTGATTGCGTGAGCTTCTGGTCGGGCACGGGTCTCGACGATGCAACACCAACTGAGTTAATGAAGCGCCTCGTGGAAGGATGCAAACGACTGGCTGATGTCGCGGGCGAGCGCGACGTGCGTCTGGCATTCGAGCCAGAGCCAGGAATGTTCATCGACACGATGGACAAGTTCGCGGAGTTGCATCAGAAAGTGAATCACCCCGCGTTCGGCCTGACCATCGACATCGGGCATCTGGTCTGTAACGGCGAGTTGCCGGTGAGCAAGTTCCTCGCGCAGTGGAAGCATGTGTTGTGGAACGTCCACATTGAAGACATGAGGAAGGGCGTCCACGATCACCTGATGTTCGGCGAAGGCGAAGTGGACTTCACGGATGTGTTCAATGGCCTGCGCGAAGCAAACTACGACAAGGGCGTGTTCGTCGAACTGAGCCGCCACAGCTACGACGCGGTGAACACCGCACGCAAGGCGAAGGAGTTCTTGGGGCGACATCTTTCAGAGCCGCGACCGTGAGGGAGCGATTACCAACACACGCTCCCTGACGGTCGCGGCTCTATAAAAGCGATTACCAACACACGCTCCCTGACGGTCGCGGCTCTGATAAAAGCGATTACCAACACACGCTCCCTGACGGTCGCGGCTCTGATAAAAGCGAT
>JAKEEV010001268.1 GCA_022616395.1 Planctomycetia bacterium
GCCCCGCCGATGACAACGGCGGTTATCACGTCGAGTTCCAGTTGTTCGCCGAGTGTCGGATTGCCACTGTTGCTGTGAGCAAAGAGGATGATGCCCGCCCAGCCAGTGAGCAATCCCGCGAGCGTGTAGACTAGCAGTTTCGTGCGCGTCACGTTTACGCCACAGAGCCGTGCGGTTGCTTCGTTCGACCCGACTGCGTAGAGATGCCGACCGAACACCGTGAAGTGAAGCAATACGGCCGTGAGTATCGCGAGCAACACAAGCGAGAGCAAGCCGGGGTTGGTCAGCGACGTGCGGCCGACTATTTCGACCCACTCTGGGGTTCCGCCAACCGGGAACGCGAGCGTCGTTCGACCCGCGAACCACACCGCAAGCCCGCGCGCGATGCCAAACATCCCAAGCGTCGCGACGAACGGAGGAAGTTGCAGTTTCGTGATGAGCAGTCCGTTCACCAGTCCGCATAGCCCGCCGATACTCACTCCCGCTGCCACCGCGAGGAGGCTGTTCGTTGGTGATGCACCGGAGGTGGAATAGAGAGCGGTGTAAACCTGCATCGTGACCACCGTGACAAGTGCCACCACAGCCCCAACAGACAGATCAATCCCGCCGCTGATGAGAACAAGCAACATGCCCAGCGCGACAATCGCGGGTACGGTCCCTTCGTGCAGAAGCACGCGAAGATTGCCGAGGCTCAGAAACGTGCCGAGTTCGCCCTTGATGCCGATGAGAACTGTGAACAGCAGCAACACCGCGACGAACCCGACCCACGGCCCCGCGGGGAGCGTGAATGGACGAGGGGAAGGAGCAAGTTCGGAGGATGAGTTAGACATTGCGAGTTTGTTGGGTTTCAAAGTAGTAGACACACGGCGTTGCCTTTGAAAGTAGTAGGCATTCGCTGGGTGCCGTTGGCTTTTAGAACGGCACCCAGCGAATGCCTACTACTTTGGCTCAGTCCCAGTTGCGGCTGCGATTACTTGCTCCGGTGTCCATTCGGCAACCGGGCGCACCGAAGTGAGCTTTCCGCGACACATCACCGCGAGCGTGTCGCAGACTCCGAACAGCTCCGGTAAGTAGCTGCTGACAACCAGCACGGCTTTTCCGGTCGCGGCGGCCTCACCGATCTTGCGGTAAATGTCCGCCTTGCTCGCGACATCGACGCCCTTGGTTGGTTCATCCAGAAGCAACACATCCGCGCGCTGGTGGAAGAGCCTCGCGAGAGCTATCTTCTGTTGATTGCCTCCACTGAGTTCGCTCACGGGTTGTTCTGGGTCGCGGAACTTGACGCCGAGTTTCGCAAGCACTTCGCTCACGGCCGAACGCAATCGTGAACGCGACAGGAAACCGAACCGCGAGCCTTCCAGTCGGCTGAGCGTGACGTTCGCTCCGATAGAGAGTTCGAGAGCCAGTCCTTCCGTCTTGCGGTCCTCGCTCACCATCCCGACGCCCTGAGGGATGCGTTCCGCGGGTGTAGAACTCTCTCCGCTGTACGCGCCAACCTTCACGCGCCCACTCCGAACAGGGTCAAGCCCATACACCGCGCGAAGCATCTCCGTACGGCCCGAACCAACGATCCCCGCGATGCCCAGAATCTCCCCTCGGCGAAGCGAAAGCGACACACCATCGGGAAGTTCCTCGCCGCAGAGTTCCGCGAGTTCCAGCACCGGTTCGCCGATCTGGTGCGGCACACGCGGATATTGCTCGGTCACCGTGCGGCCGACCATCATCTCGACAATTCGCTCGCGTGTCACTTCACCCACCCGTCCGCTCCCCACGGCCTGACCGTCACGCAGCACCGTGAAGCGATCCGCGACCGCTTCGATCTCTTCGAGGAAGTGGCTGATGTAAACGACCGTAATCCCCTGCCCCTTCAGTCGTTTCACAAGCTCAAAGAGTCGCGCAGCGTCTTCCTGGGTCAGCGCGCTGGTCGGTTCATCCAGAACAAGCACTTGCAGTGAACCGACCAGCGCGCGGGCGATCTCCACCACCTGAAGGGCGGCCGGGTTCAGAGTCGAAACGAGCGCGTCGGGGTGAAGCTCCGGGTGACCGAGTTCCCGAAGTGCGCCTTCAACACGGAACCGGTTTGTTGACTTGTTCAGAAGCCCGTAGTTCGCTCGCTCCTGACCGAGCATGATGTTCGCTTCAACCGTCAGGTCGGGGCAGACCGCAAGTTCCTGGTAGATCATCACCACGCCGCGCTCGCGGGCTGCTTGCGGCCCGGTGGGACGATACGGCGCGCCAGCCAGTTCCATCGCGCCCGCGTCCGGTTCTTCCGCTCCGCTGAGAACCTTCATCAGCGTTGATTTCCCCGCGCCGTTCTCGCCAACTATCGCGTGAACCTCGCCCGGTAAGAGTTCCAGATCGACCCCGCGCAGCGCAGCCGTCGAGCCGTAGCTCTTGCGAATGCCGATCATGCGAAGACGGGGGAGAGTCATGGGGAAGAAGACCGCTTCGGGAACTTTGGTTTCTCAATCGTGCGCTGAGCCTGATAGTTCTTCTCGAACAGCCCAAGCGTCTCGACTGAGTTCACGTTGGCGCGCGTAATCACATACTCACCGGTGCCGAGAACCTTCCCTGTCGGTCCCACAGTCACGTCTTCGCCCAACAAGTGACGCACGCAACACCATGTCGAGAGGTAACCCATCCGATAAGGGTCTTGAAGGATGCTGCCGACCACATCTCCGTTCTCGATGGCTTGCAACAGCGGCTTGCTCGCGTCGAAGCCCATCAGGAGCACTTTCTTGTTCAACCCCTGCGAGCGAAGTACGTCGAGCATCCCGGACGCGGACGATTCATTCGGAGCGAAGATGCCGTCCATCTGGTCGGCGAACTGAAGCACAAGCGGCCCGGCTTCGCGCATCGCGGAGTCGCGCGTTGAACCTGCGTACTTGTCGGTGGACACCCACACCGCCTCCGGGCAAAGTTTCTTCACGGTGTCCTCGAAGCCCTTCTCGCGCTGCTCAGTGCTCTCCGAACCGACCGCATAGCGGAACAGAACCAGCCGCGGTTTTGTCTTCCCTTGCTTCTTGAGTTCGCCCAGCAAGTGTTCCGCCGCGAGGCATCCTCCGCGATAGTTGTCCGTAGCGACATACTTCACATAGTTGTCCTTCTCGACGAGGTCTGAGTCGATGATGACCACCGGCACTCCGGCATCGGCTGTGCGCTTGACGCAAGCGGTCATGGTACGGCTGTGTTGCGGAGCCAGCACAATTCCGTGCGCGCCGGTCGCGACTCTGCGATCCACGATGCGAATTTGCTCGACTGCATCGCGCTCCCGAAGCGGGCCGTCGAAGATAACTCGTACGCGAATGCCTTCTTCCGCTTCCAGATCCGCGGCGCAGCGCATCGCTCCGCGATTCACCGATTGCCAGTGTTCGTGAGTCAAGCCTTTCGGGATTACGATAATGGTGAACTGCTCGGTTGGCCCGCCGCAGCCGAAGACGAGCGGAAGCGCGGCGAATAGCAGATAGTGAACCGGTCGCGGCATGGTGAAGAGTCTCGCTCAGTGTTCGATGAGAGTAAACGCCGCGCGCTGGCGGGTCAAGTTACGCGACCGCAAAACTCCTAGGATCTCTGTGGGTTATGTGAGCAGGATTCCGCGATGTCGCCCGAACAGCCAATCAATCTGATCCGCGTGTTCGACTTCTACCTGGCGCTGATGTTCGTCATCAGTCTGGTGCGTAGGTGGAGTGTGTACGTCAACGCGCTGCGGTTGCTCGTTGCGGTACGTGGTCGGTGGCCGAAGCTCATTCAGCGGCTCGCGGAGCATCAGAGCCTCATTCTGAACTGGTCGTTCTTCCGCCCGGCGTTCCTGGCTCTGGGCCTGACGCTCATTCAACTCATTCTCTCCCGATTAATCGTCCCGCTGGCGGTTCTGACCGGTCCACAGCTTCGGCAGGAGTGGTGGTGGGTGCCGATCATCCTCGTTCCGCTCCTACCGATGCTCGCGGTGGACATCTACTTCGTTGTTCGCATCGGGAAGTTCGATCACGACGAGACGGTGAAATACTTCGATCAGGCCGAAACGTGGCTCGGCTGGAAAGGGCCGCTCGTGCGAGTGCTCACGCTCGGTATCATCAATCCACAGAAGATGGTGGATGAGGAGGTGAAGAAAAACCTGACCGAATATCAGTCCACGCTCAAGGTGTCGCTCTGGTGGGTATCGGTGCAGATCGCGTTACGAATTCTGTTCGGCCTTACACTCTGGACAGTCTGGGCGATTCACTGATGATGTGAGAATACCTCTTGAAGGAGCCAGATCATGACCACGCGCCGACAGTTTCTCGCCGCGACCGTCGGTATCTCGGAGGGCGTAAGCCCGCTCGCCCGCGCGAAAGCCGACGAGCCGAAACCAAACCGGCCGCTACGCATTGGCGTCTCGACTTACTCATTCTGGCAGTTCAAGCACGAAGACCTGCGCGACATCGAGAAATGCATCGACATGGCCGGAGAGATGGGCTTCGACGCGGTCGAACTTCTTCACCGACAGATGAAGGACGAAACGCCCGCGTATTTGCAGAAACTCAAGCAGCGCGCCTTCGTCAATGGCCTGGCTCTCAACGGATTCTCCACGCACCAGGGATTTCTCTTCCCGAAGAAAGAAGAACGGCAAAAGAACGTCGATCACACCATCAAGTGCATCGAGCTGGCCTACGCGCTTGGCATCCCGACGATGCGAGTGAACACCGGCACCTGGCGCACGAGCAAGAACTTCGACGAGTTGATGAAGAATCGCGGAATCGAACCGCCGATCAAGGGCTTCACCGATGATGACGGCCACAAGTGGGTGGTCGATGGCCTCACTGCCTGTTTGAAGGCCGCGGAGAAGTGCGGCGTGACTCTGGGACTGGAAAATCACTGGGGACTCGGCCGCACGCCCGAAGGCGTGATGAAGATCGTGGACGAAATCAAATCGCCGTGGCTTCGAGTCACGATGGACACGGGCAACTTCCTCGAAGACCCGTATGACAAGCTTGAGAAGCTCGCTCCGAAGACGGTGCTCGTGCAAACGAAGACCTATTACGGACGCGGCCTATGGTACACTCTCGAACTCGACTACGACCGCATCGCGAAGATGCTTCGCAAGCACAAGTTCACCGGCTA
>JAKEEV010001269.1 GCA_022616395.1 Planctomycetia bacterium
CCGGTTTGCTCCGCGAACAGTCCCAGGTGGTTCGCGTAGCCGAGCATTTGCTCGAAACGCAGTCGCGCTTCGGCCAACAGCTTCGGATCGGTTTGACCGGCTCGTGTGAGTGCTTCGATCAACCAGAACGAACACATGTTGAACGTGCCTTCCGTGCCTGGCAGTCCGTCGGGAGCAAGGGCCGGATCGTAGCGATACACAAGCCCATCCGCGGCCAGTCCGCCGGTTCGCTGAGGCGCGCGGATCGCGTCGAGCGTCTGGAGCATGCGCGGATCGTTCGGCGCGGTGAAGAACACAAGCGGCAGCAGAAGCAGCGAAGCATCGAGCGCATCCGAGCCGTAACTTTGCACGAATGCCTTCCGCTGGCGGTTCCAACCTTTACTCATCACCTCTTCCAAAATCTTGTCGCGTTCGGTCAGCCAGCGCACCCAGTTGGCCGGGAATGATCGTTTTTCGGCCAGGCGCAAGCCCCGATCAAGAGCCACCCAGCAGAGCACACGCGAATAGACGAAGTCTCGCCGCCCTCCGCGCACTTCCCAGATGCCTTCGTCTTTTTGTTGCCAGTTGTCGGCCACCCAGTCGACCATTTTGCGGAGCATCACCCAGCCGTCGTAGGCGATCGGGGACGCGTACTTGTTGTAAAGATAAACCGCGTCCATCAACTCGCCGTAAATATCAAGCTGAAGTTGACCGTGTGCGCCGTTACCAATGCGCACCGGCTTCGAGCCGCGATAGCCTTCGAGGTGAGGTAATTCAAACTCGTCGAGTTCGGCTCGGCCATCGATGCCGTACATGAGTTGCAGCGGGCCGTCGCCGTGGGGCACCGGGTTCTGCCACCGTTCGCGGAGCCAGTCCTTGAAGCGAATTGCTTCTTCAGTGAAGCCGATACGCAACAGCGCATAAAGCGTGAACGCCGCGTCTCGAATCCAGGTGTAGCGGTAGTCCCAGTTCCTCACTCCGCCGATTCCTTCGGGCAAGCTCGTGGTCGGGGCCGCGACTATCGCGCCGGTCGGCTCGTAAGTCATGAGTTTGAGCGCAAGCGCGGAGCGATACACCTGATCGCGCCAGCGACCGGCGTAAGTGCATTTCTTCAACCACCGCTGCCAGTAATCGACCGTGCGCTGAAACAGAGCCGCGCTCCCGGCGGGAGTCGGGCAACTGGTCGGTTTCTTTCCCGGAGGAACCAGTTGAAGCACGAACGTCCGCTCCTCGC
>JAKEEV010001270.1 GCA_022616395.1 Planctomycetia bacterium
CCACCCCGTCGCGGCCACGTTCTTCAAGCAAGCCGTGAAGCAAGGCGCAGCGAAGTTAATCGTGATTGATCCCCGCCGGCCAGATATTGCGGACTTCGCGACTCACTATTGCCAGCTTCATAATGGAACTGATGTCGCGTTCTATAACGCGGTGATGTACACGCTCATCACCGAAAATCTCATCAATCACAATTACATATCTCAGCGCACCGAAAACTACGACGCGCTGAAGGCAACAGTGACAGAGTATTCACCAGAGCGGGTCTCGGCAGTCTGCGGCATTCCTGCGGAGACCATTCGCGCGGTTGCGAGGCTCATCGGCAGCGCGAAGAACATGATCGTGTTCTGGGGCATGGGAATCAGTCAGCACACGCACGGCACCGATAACGCACGGTGCCTCATCGCTCTGTGTTTGCTTACTGGTAATGTTGGAAGACCCGGTACGGGATTGCATCCGCTGCGTGGACAGAACAACGTACAGGGAGCTTCCGACGCCGGGCTGATTCCGATGATGTACCCGGATTATCAACCTGTGGAGAACGAAGCGAACCGCAAGAAGTTCGAGGCCGCTTGGGGAGTGCCTCTCGACCCCAAAAAGGGCCTCACGGTTGTGGAGATCACGCACGGAGCGCTCAAGGGAGACATTCGAGGAATGCTGATGCTCGGAGAGAACCCGTTCCTCTCCGACCCGAATCAGAACAAGGTTCGCAAGGCGCTCGCGAGCCTTGAATTCCTCGCGGTGCAGGACATCTTCCTGACCGAAACGGCCGAATTCGCCGATGTGATCCTCCCCGCGTCTTCGTTCTTCGAGAAACTCGGCACGTACACGAACACCGACCGCCGCGTGCAGATCGGTCAACCTGTCATCCCCACGCCGGGAGAAGCACGACTCGACTGGCAAGTGCTCTGCGAACTCTCGACGCGCCTCGGCTATGCGATGAACTACACTTCGCCGGAACAAGTCTTCGACGAGTTCGCAAGTCTTTCGCCGAGTTACCACGGATTGAACTATCGGCTCCTTGCGGGCGGTGGGAAGGTGTGGCCGTTCTTGGCGAGCGGGGGGCGTAAGCCCCCTGATGTGACAGGCGAAGATTATCTCGGCGAACTCGTGTTGTTCGGCGATTCGTTCCCGACTCCGAGCGGTCGCGGGAAGTTCGTTCCCGCACAGTTCGCGGAAGCGAAGGACTTGCCGGATGAGGAATTCACATTCGTGCTGAACACCGGCCGCGTGCTTGAACACTGGCACACCGGCACCATGACGCGCAGAAGCTTCGCGCTCGATGCTCTGGAGCCAAGCGCGTTCGTCGAAGTTCATCCTGAAGACTTGAAGAAACTCGGTGCGCGCGATGGGCAAGAGTTAACCGTGAAGTCGCGTCGCGGATCAATCCGGCTCGCTGCGCGAGTCAACTCCGGCGTGCAACGCGGAACCGTATTCATCCCGTTCCACTATCGGGAAGCCGCCGCGAACGTACTCACCAACGACGCGCTCGACCCATTCGGCAAGATTCCCGAGTTCAAGTTCTGCGCGGTGAAGCTCGAAGTGTGACAGGACTGCCACAAATGAACGAAGAGCAAGCCTTCCTCGCTGCGATCAGTGCGAACCCGGCGGATGCGACTACCCGACTGGTGTTCGCGGACTGGCTTACGGATCGAGACGACCCGCGCGGCGAATGGCTTCGCGTGCGAACTCAACTCGCGCTCGGAATCGCACGCGGTGCGGAGTTGACTCGACTCATCGAGCGCGAACAGGAACTGGCACCCGACGCGCTCGCAAGCTGGTTCGCGACCGATGCACCGGTGTGGTGTCTGCTCGGGGGCGGATTGCCGAATCCGCCCATTCCCGACTGGCTGATTGAAGCGAATCTTGAATCCTGGCGCTGGATGATCCGCTTCTACGACAACTACTCTGGGAAGTCGTGGAACTATCTGCGCGGACTTCAGCAGTTCATCGTGATGCTGACCGGAACTGAAGTTGCCAAGTTGTTTCGTGCGGGGCAGTCGATGTTGACCTTCGTCGTTTCGACGGCAGAACAGCACGGCCTGGGGCAGTACGATGCCTCCGTGCTGTTATTCGCGAGTGCAGGATCGCCACGATTCACGACGATCTACGAAAGCCCGAATCGCGGAAAGCGAACATCGGCCGCTTGTGATGATGAAACTGCGCTGCGTGTTCACTTCGGCCGATTTCTCGCGCGCCTGTGGTGCGATACGCGCGGGAGTAGTTCGGCAGACGAGTGAAGTCCAGCGGGAGCATCCTCATGTGGATTCCGTTCACTGTTCACGGCGAAATTAGGGGACGCGTTCGCGGAGTGTCCTTGCCTCACGGCCATGTTCTCGTCTGGACCGATCAGGGGCTGTTCTCGCTGTGGTACTTCCGCTCCGCGTTCGTCAACAAGCTCGCCACATCCGCGGAAGCGGATAATGCGTTTGATTCCGCGACAGGCTCACTGACCTGGAACGGCACCGCTTACCCCATGCTCGGCGAATGCGCGCCGAAGAACGATCCGAGACGCTTCACGCTTCATCCTTCTGGAGATCGGGTCGCGCTCGACGCGGACGAAGGGACGGTGCAGATTCTCGACGCGGCCAACCGCGTGCAGCAGACAATCGAGAACGTGTCGTCTGAACCGTGGGGAGTGGCCGCGTTCAGCGGGGACGGCAAGGCGCTTGTCGTCGCGGACTCGTCGAGCGTGCGACTGTTTCGCTATGAAACGATAACCGGCAAGGAACGCCCTCGTTGGGCCGCGGTCGGAGGAGCAAGCGACCAGAAGCAACTCCTGCGCGCGATTCTCGACAACCCGGACGAAGATACCCCGCGGCTCATTTATGCTGACTGGCTCGATGAACACGGCGATCCCGGACGCGCGGAGTTCATTCGCGTACAGTGCCGTCTCGCCGAACGGAAACAACGTACTCATGTGCCGGGCGATGACCCGGAGGAACAGCGCGCCTTTGAACTCTTCAAGCAGTTAGGAACTCGGTGGCTGGCGGAGTTACTGGTGATTCGCAATCTGCGGTGGGGCGGGTTCTACCGGGGATTCCCTGGCGTATCGGTGACGAACGCAACAACACTTGTGCGCGCGGAAGAGAAAATCTGGTCCGCGGCTCCGGTCGAGATGGTGACACTCACCGGCCTGAGCGGGAATAGCGCGCGGGTGCTGGCCGGTTCAGAGGTACTCGGCCGCATTCGTGAACTGACACTCGATGGCTATTACACCAGTCGCGATAGCGAAAAACCTCTCCGAACGCTCTTCCACTCGCCGCGAATGCGCACACTTCGCCGGTTGAGCCTTCCGCACGGAATCGGCGAGAGCGGTATTGGCGTGGTTGTGGCAAGTCCACACTTAACCGGGCTGGAATGGCTGACGATCAGGCCCAGGACGATGACTGACAGCGCGGCTGACGCGATCCTTGCTGCACCAGCGTTGGCGAACCTCCGCGGAGGGTCGTTCACATCGTATCAACTCAGCTCAAGCGCGCGGAAGAAGCTGAAAGCACGCTTCCCCAATGC
>JAKEEV010001271.1 GCA_022616395.1 Planctomycetia bacterium
GATACATTCGTGGGCAAGACCATCCGAGCCACGGGCAAGGTAGAACTGAACAAGCAAGGCGCGGCGCAACTGGAGATTATGGAAGAGACGGGCCTGGAGATTGTGGAGAAGTGACGCGCCTCGCGTTACCGCAACCCGCAGCGTACCGGCGTCGTTGGTCTGCGGTGCAACGGGGAAGATGTGGTCACCGAGTAGGGCGGTTAGGCCGGTGTCGGTGGACCGGCGGGCGTACCCGATGTTCGACGGCATGCCCGAGTTCGGGGTCGGGCATGCGAAACCGACGGGGGTCATTCTTGTGTCTGGTCGGCGGGAGGTTCTTCCGGCTTCGGCAGCCCGCCGTAATGGATGTCGTTCGGCATGATGCGACGGATTCGGAGATTCTCCCCGGAACCGATGACTTCGCTTCGCATGAACTGGTGCCAGTAGCAGGCTTCCTTCCGCTTCTCGTTCAAAACGTACCACAGGTGGTATTCGTCAAGCATCCCGGCTTTCAAAATCGCAGTCACCACCACCTTCACGAAGAACTCGGTGCGGCAACCTTTCATCGTCGAATTACAAGCGTGGCACGCCAAGCCCATGTTGCCGACAATGTACCCCTTGTTGTTCTGCATGCGGTCGATGTGCAGCGACGTTTTGTTCCCTTCCAGGTACTTGGACAAGAACGCCTCTTCGATGCCGCAGTACCGGCACACCTTCGGTTCCTTGTCGTACCACTCCTGGAACTCATTGAACGTGCAACAGGTGATGTTCTTTTCCTTGCTGCGACGGTTCAGGTTGTTCCACCGGCTTTTCGTTGTACTCACGGTATGCCTCAATGTGTGCGGGGGTAAACGTGGTCATCGAGTACCTTCTGAAGTGCCTCACGGATTAGCCACGCTCGGACCGGTCCGGTTGACTGTCGCCCGGTGTCTTCCAGCCAGTTGTTCGCCCACCGGTTCATATCGTCCACGGTCACCCGTACGCCGTTCAGGTAGAAATCCGGCTTCTCGTCAGATGCACCGGTCGGGTTGTAGATGGCGTACTCTATCCGGTGGTTGTCCGCCGTGAGCCAGTCCAAAAACGCAATCACGTCGCTCTCGTTCATGATGGTGTCTCCGGGTGTTCCTCGGTTGAAACCATTCTCTCACGCCCGTCCGGATGCACAAGGCGCGTTGCTCCGTAGAACACCTTAACCACCCCGGAGAAAAGCCATGTCTCAGCCATACACCGCCGTCCAAATCCCGATGATGCCACGCGATACAAACCGCTATGGGACCATCTTCGGGGGCATTCTGCTCTCGCACATCGACCTCGCCGGAGCTATCGCGGCGCAGCGCGAGTTGCAGCTGCGTGGAGGCAACCCGAAGGCGTCGTTTGTCACGGTTGCCATCAATCGCGTCGAGTTCAAGCAGCCGGTGCTGGTCGGGGATGTGGTGAAGTTCCAGACGTCCATCGTGCGTATCGGCCGCACATCGATCACGGTGCGCATCGACGTTCACGCCGAACGCGGAGCGGAGACTATTCACGTCACCGAGGCCGAGGGCGTGTTCGTTGGGGTCGATCTCTCGACGCCGGATCGAAGGCCAGTGCCGCTGTTTGAAGAGAAGACCTAACCCCCAACCCCCTTCCCTTTGAGGGAAGGGGGAGGGTCGCGAGCGAAGCGAGCGGGGAGGGATCGCTTGAAGACCCACCCCAACCTCCCCGCAGGGAGGGGAGCAAGAGACTTCGCGATTGGAGAGCGTCGTTTCTTCTCGCGAGCCACTCACGTCTACTGCTTTTCTCCCCTCCCTGCAGGGAGGGGTTGGGGGTGGGTCTTCCGCGCGTCTCTTGTTCCGCCAGCGCGTGGAGCGTATATCAACTGTTGATTGCGCACCGCCCCAACCGAGGTTGTCATGAGCTTCTCCGCGTTTCATCTGTACTTCGATGACCTGGAAGTCGGCAACGAGTGGACCTCCGGCGGGCGCACGATCACCGAAGCCGACATCATCAACTTCGCGGGCTTCAGCGGCGACTTCAACCCGATCCACATCGACGCGGAATACGCCAAGACAACTCCGTTCCGCCGAACTATCGTTCACGGCTTCGGCGTGTTCTCCATCGCCAGCGGATTGGGCGTGATGACTCCTCCTGTTCGCACCATCGCGCTACTTCGCGTGCGGACGTGGACCTTCAGCCTGCCGGTGTTCGCGGGTGACACGGTGAAATGCCTCTCGCGCGTGATCGAGAAGACACTGCGCGGTCGCGGACGTCGCGGAGAGGTGGTGTGGTATCGCGCGGTGATGAACCA
>JAKEEV010001272.1 GCA_022616395.1 Planctomycetia bacterium
GGCACGTCAAACCGATAGCCAACGACGCGGGGGAATGTGACTTCGAGCCACGGCGAACCGATCAGCCGTTCCGGGATCGCGCGCACGGCCTTGCCCGGCTTCGGTGTCGCGGGAGCGCGCTCTTCGGGCAAGCCCGCGACCGGGAACCCGCTGAACGGAACGCCGAAGATGTCCGCATACTCCGGGGTCATCATGCCGTCGTCGCCGACGGTGTAACTTCGGCGGCGCAAGCCGCGGCCCATCACCTGCTCGCACAAGAGCCGTGTGCCGAACGCCCGCACGCCGAGGATGTGGCTGACGGTTTGCGCGTCCCAGCCTTCCGTGAGCATCGACACTGACACGACGCAGCGGATATGTTCGCCGAGCTTGCCTTTCTTCCCGACCGTGTTCAGCACCTCGCGCATCAGGTCTTCGTCGGTGAGTTTCTCCGTGTCCGCGCCGGGGAACCGCTTGCGATATTCCGATTTGAAGTCTTCGATCTGGTGCTTGGCGAGTTTCTTGAAGTCGGCCGACATGCTCTCGCCGGATTCGAGTTGCCGGCTATCGACGAGGATCGTGTTCGGCTGGTGTTGCCAGCGCTGGTCTTTCACGTTGCTGAACAGCTTGAGCGTGTCACCGCCCGCGACGACTGGCTCGCCGTCCGCGTGCTGGTGTTCGGTTTCGTAACCGGCGATGTGGTCGAATACCGCCTTGCTGACGTTCGTGTTGTTGCAGACGATGATGAACACAGGCGGTGTGCTGCCGTTGGCCCGCGATTCCTCGTCCGCTTCCCACTCCGCGAACTTCCGGGCGTAGTGGCCGTACAGACTCTTCAGCGCGCCTTCGAGTAGGCCCGGAAGTAGCGGTGGCTTGTGTGCGTCCTCCGGCCCGCGGCGCACGTCCTTCAGCCCCTCGCGAATGTCTACCCACAGGTTGCGGTACTTCGGGTAGTCGCCTGTCATCGCGTTGTCCGCGATGGGTACGCGCGGAATCTTCACGATTCCGCACTCGATGGCATCCATCAGTGAGAAGTCGGATACCACCCACGGGAACAGCGTGCCTTCCGGGTAACCCGATCCCTTCAGGTAGAACGGCGTGGCGGACAGGTCGAAGACAGTCTTCACGCCGATCTTCTTGTGAACAGCCTCAAGCCCGGTGATCCACAACCGCGCTTCCTCCGCGCGGGCCTTCGCCTCCTGCTTCTCTTCGGCGGTCATCTTCTCCTTCGTTTCGGTGGGCTTGCCGCGGTAGCAGTGGTGAGCCTCGTCATTAATCACCATAATCTCGCGGTGCGTGCCCAACTCCTTACAAACGCGGTTCACCATCTCGTCGGGCGATTCCGTGAACGCGCCGGGCGTGTTGGCCGTGAGAACGCGCTTGGTCAGCCCGCCCGCGTCGCCCTTCTCCCGCTGTTTGAAAGTGTGGAAGTTGGTAATGACGAGTTTCGCTGTGTTCAGGTCGGGGCGGTGTTCCGTCGGAACGATGTCGAGTTCCCGGTAGTAGTTATTTGGATCCCAGGGAAGTAACACGCGGAGCCGGTCGCGGATGGTGATGCCGGGCGCGACGACGAGGAACGCATCGGTGAACCGGTTGTCGTGCGGGTATCGGCGCTTGTTGAGTACCTGCCACGCGATGAGCATAGACATTACGACCGTCTTGCCGCTGCCGGTCGCCATCTTGCAAGCGACGCGGAACAGGTCGGTTCCCGCCTCGGTCGCTTTCTCTTTGAGATACTTCTCGATCCAGTCGTGGCCGTACTTGGTCTGCTTCGCCACTTCGGTAACGAAGATGAGCGTTTCCAGCGCCTCGATCTGGCAGAAGAACAGCGGGCGAAAGCGATCTTCCGCGTGCCAGTGTTCGAGCAACGCGCGGGTGACCGGCGTAACATCGGGCCAGCGTGCTTCACGCCACTGATTCACCAGTTGTCGGATTCGGTTGACGTGATCGCTCTCGGCTTTCTTCTCACCAGCGTAGTCCTCGTCGAACAGGCCCGGCGCGGCTTTCTTCTTCGGAGCAGCAATCGGCAGGAAGTAGCTGCTGCCCCGCCGTCCTGGGTCGATGGTGTTCGTGATTTGGTCGCTTGCATCGAACCGGAAGTGTCGCGTAGGTTCGCGGTAGGGCGAGTTCAGAATGGGGTTGTCAATGATTACCGGCGGCATAGGCGCACCCAGTCGAGGAAGTGGGTGCAGTTTACCCCAGCCGCCGGACAATCGCCATGTGCTACGGTGGATGCTCTCAAACGCTCAGACAATCTACAAGCACGACACAGGCGAACTGGAAACCGTCAAGCCAAACCCGCGCTCCCGACCAGCGCCCGGATCGCCGCTTTGACAGGTTTTGACAGGTTCGTCCAAGCGGCGACGAGCGCAGCCAGCTCCGCCCCGCGGGCCTTCGGGCGCGTCGTTCGCATCGAATTGGTTGGAAGAAGCGCCCGGTGTCGGCGTGTGATGCGCCCCGAGCCTCTGGCGCTGCCCCAACTGATCGGCTCCTCCACCCCTGCGTTCAACCCCTTTTCATGTCACGCCCGGGTGGCGCGTTCCTGGCGCTCGGGGCTGACGCCCCGAGCGCCAGCCGGTGACGACTCTCAGCCCTCCGGATTGCGGTTGAACTTCTGGTACGGCAGCCGAACGCCGTTGATGATGGTCTGATCGGCACGCAGCGGGAACGGAGCGTCAAATCCGAACTGACCGCCAAC
>JAKEEV010001273.1 GCA_022616395.1 Planctomycetia bacterium
AGTAAGAGAAGAAGCAAGCCTTCAAAAACAAAATCTATTCGCTCGTGGATTTGAAAACGGTGGATCTACTCGTGGCGGACCGCAATGCGTCGAATAATCTGAATCTCGAAAACGATTACCTGAATTTGGCGCCGCGCCTCGGTGTCTCCTACGCGCTCAACGACAGGACAGTGATCCGGTCAGGCTTCGCGATCTTCTACTCGAACTTTTGGGTGGATAACGGCGAGCTGGTCTCTTATCCCGGCTTTACGGCGACGCAGGCGTTCGTTGATCAGGGCACTGGCCGGCCGCAGCCATTCACCTTCTCGCAAGGTTTCCCCGTCGCGCAGGTGCCGGTGGTGACCGACCCGCTCGCACTCGTCGCCACAGCGGATGCTACGCGCCCGCTCCCGGTTGGTGCGGTGACTTACAACGCGAACGACCAATTGCCCGCGAGTTACCAGTGGAATCTGAGCGTACAGCGCAACTTCTGGTTCGACACGATCATTGATGTGGCTTACGTCGGCGGTCGCAGCGTGCATCTGGCCCGCACAATCCCGGCGAACAACCCGACCCTAAACCAAGCCACGCGGGTCGTAATTGATCGAGTCCCAATCCAGCAGGTGCGCCCGCACCCGAAGTTCACTGGATTCAGCGCGGTCTTCTATGACGCGACTTCGAACTACCACTCGTTCCAACTGCGCGCCACACGCCGCTTCAGTAAGGGCTTGAGCGTTGACGGCAATTACACCTTCTCGAAGAACACTGACACGGCCTCGCGCGAGGCTGACTCGTTCCAGATTCCCTGGCAGTTCCCGCAGCTCGAACGGGCTCTCTCCAGCCTCGACCGCACGCACGTCTTCACGGTCGGCGCGGTCTACGAGTTGCCGTTCGGCAAGGGCAAGACCTGGCTGCGCGATGGCGTGTTGGCGCATGTCGTGGGCGGCTTCCAGCTCAACGGCATCGTCTCGGTGTCGAGCGGTGTGCCACTCACGATCACACAGAACAACACCAACACGATTCTGCAAACCCAGCGCCCGAACGTGCGCGACC
>JAKEEV010000195.1 GCA_022616395.1 Planctomycetia bacterium
GCTTCAAATCCGCGAGCCGAACCGAGAGCACGCAACCGCTCTTCCAGCCCCAGTCGCTTTGCCAGACGCACAAGAATGCTGCTCTCGTCGGTGGTGTCGAGCAACATATTGCGGCTGCACACGCCGAACTCACCTTCTCGAATGAATGCGGTGAACGACGTGCCGTCCAGCTTCTCGGTGAGATAGACCATCAATCCGCGATGGCGCTCGATGACCTTTTCAAGTACCTGCACGCGAGTCTCGTCCGTCTTCGGGAGGAAGCCCGGAAACGACCCCTTGATTCGACCGCTCATCCCGATTGGCTGAGGCGGTTCCCACTTCTTCACGCTGAGCAATTCCGTCACATCCGCGCCTTCTTCCTGTGGCGCATCCGGCGGAAGTACACTCATGGGGAAGCAAATCCCCTGAGACACCTGCCCACGAAGTTTGATCGTCTTGATGCGGAAGCCCGCCGGCAGAATCACTGTGCCTGTGGCGTCGGTCTGAGCTGGCTTGAAGGAATTCGCGCGCAGAAACTCGAACTCCTCCCGTTCGGGCAGAAGTGAGTCGATCTCGCAATACACGACCTTATCGCCGGGCTTGAATTCGCCCTTCTTGCCGACGACCCACCAGCCAAGCACGCGAATCTTCTCGATCGCGTCGGCGTTGGTGATCGGTTCCGTCGCGTTGACGATCTGCACGCTTGCCAGCTTCCGCATTGGGTTCTCCCGTCCTGCCGCGGGTTCATCTTCGCAAGGACAGCGGGAAGGCGTTCCCGGTTCGGCTCGATTCTAGCGTCCGTCGGTCAACTCACCGGCCTTCCTTGCCTCTGTTCGTGTTGTCTGAAATAATGCTTTGCACCATCCTCCCTGAAACCCCCAACCATGTCCTGTCGTGGTGAATAATGATGGAGAAAGCCGGTTGGGGTGTCAGCGTTTTGTTGGAGTCCCGCTTTGAGGCGGTACTGAAAACCACGAAGACCGGCTAAAGCCGGGACTCCAACTGAGAACCACAGAGGTTTCACCGAGCAAGCCTGAGTCTCGACAGTTGAATCTACGATTAGGAGGCCGTCCCGTGAGCCAGCAGCCCAAAGTCAAAGGCGTTGCCGATATTGTCTTCCTCCTCGACGCGACCGGCAGCATGGGGCCGTGTATCAACGCGGTCAAGCAGAACATCAAGACGTTCGTGCAGACACTCACGACGCCAACGCCCAACGGTGCCGCGGTCGTGAAAGATTGGCGCGCGAAGGTCGTAGGCTATCGCGACCTCGACTACACCGATGCACCCGCGATGGTGGACAATCCGTTCGTGTCCAGCGTGGCGGAACTTGAAGAGCAACTGAACGCGCTGACGGCCGACGGAGGAGGAGACGAGCCGGAGACGCTTCTCGAAGCGCTCTACATTCTCGCGAACATGCCCTCCAGCACACCCAACGAGCCACTTCGCCCGGATGCGTGGCGCGAGGTGAACGCGGGGCGCAGATTTGTGATTGTCTTTACCGATGCACCATTCAAGGAACCGCTGCGAATGCCTCGCGGGGCCAGTATCGACGATGTGATCCTCAACTTGATGACAGCGAAGATCGTGCTTCACATGTTCGCGCCGGCAACACTCACGCGATTCTCGACACTCGAAGAGGTGGACAAGGCTCTGTGGTACAAGGTGCCGGTCAACTCAGGTGAAACCGCTCAGAAAGCACTCGAAGACTACACCGCCGACCAGAGCAAGTTCGAGAAGATCATTCAACTGTTGGCGAAAACCATGACCAACCAACTCCCCGCCGACGTGATTCCGGTAGCGGATTGACGCTCTTGGATTCAGTCCAGGGGTTTCAACCCCTGGAAACGGAAGAAAAACGGAAGAAGTGGATCATGCGAGCCAGTACCAAGGGCGTCGTCGATGTTGTCTTCTGCCTGGATGCGTCCGGGTCGATGGCTCCGTGCATCGACGGCGTGAGGAAGAACCTCGATGCGTTCCTCGACGCCCTGACTGGTGATCTGAACTGGAAGATCGACTGCCGGCTCGACTTCCTCGTACATTCCTGCGGCGAAGACGGCAGCCTAGTGCGGTCGAGTTCGCTCTATCGCAGTGGAGCGGAGTTGATTCAGGCTCTCTACGGCCAGAAGCCGGATCAAGGCGCGTTCTTCACCACGGATCGAAATGCAATCCGAGCAGGATTGAAGCACGTGGACGTCTACGGTGATGAGGCGATGCTCATCGCGCTCGACATGGCTCTCGATTTCCCCTGGCGA
>JAKEEV010000027.1 GCA_022616395.1 Planctomycetia bacterium
AGATGTTCGTTCTGGCGCTACTGCTGTTCATCCTCGGACTGGTCCTGATCGGCATCGAGATTTTCGTACTTCCTGGTTTTGGCGCGTGCGGCATCTTTGGGATTCTGTGTATGCTGGCGGGGTTGGGGCTGGTGACTCTGGACAAGATCCCGGAGGGCACGGCCGGGTGGGTCAGCTTCGGAGTGAAGGTGTCTCAGTATCTGTTCGCGCTCATGGGGTCGATCCTGTTGGCGTTCTTCATCGCGAAGTTCTTGCCGCAGGTGCCTTACGCCAACCGGCTGTTACTCGCGCCGCCGACCGATCAACCTCATGCATCCGACCCGGTTCTGCCCGGAGCAACCGAAGCGGCTGAGTTGCTCGGAGCCATCGGCACCACAACCACCGCGTTGCGCCCGGCGGGTGTTGTGCGGTTTGGAGACAAGTTCGTGGACGTGGTCTCTGACGGCGGGTTCATCCCCTCCGGCTCACGCGTCCAAGTTATCGTTGTCGAAGGCACACGGATCGTGGTCAAGGAAGTGTGAAAGGAGTGTGAGTGTGAGTGCGAGTGTGAGTGAAAGACAGGAAGAAAGACAGAAAACAGAAGACAGACAGTGAAAGGCAGGAAGCAGGGAAGGCACGGACGTGATGGACAACCGAGCCTCAAGGTGTTGACCATGACGCTGGCAAGTTACCACGACCTGATCGTGTGGCAGAAAGTGATTGATTTTGTTGTGGATACTTATCGTCTCACTGGCAAATTCCCTCGCACCGAGTTGTATGGGTTGATGGCGCAACTCCAACGGGCAGTTGTTTCCATTCCATCGAACATTGCGGAAGGCGCGGGCCGCCTCCACACACGCGAGTTCATCCACCACGCGGGTATTGCACGCGGCTCGCTCTTCGAGGCCGAAACTCAAATCATTGTCGCTCAACGGCTGGGATACGTGAGCGAAGAGGAGATCAAACCACTTTTGGTAATGGTCGGCGAGTTGGGAGGGATGCTGCATGGGCTAATCGTCTCATTGGAACGTAAACTGAATCCGGACGCCCTGGAATCGTGAGGGGTTTTCTGTCTTCACTCACACTCACACTCGCACTTCCCCATGGATTACCTGACCGTCGCGCTTGTGCTGATGGCCCTTGGGGTCCTCCTGTTGCTCACCGAGATTGTGCTGCCGACTGGCGGCATCTTGGTGGTGGCGGCGTTGTTGTTCTTCGCGGTCGCGGTCGGTATCATCTTGTACAGTGGAACGACTACCGAAGCGCTCGTGGCAATGGGTGGGCTGGCAATTGGGCTACCGGCCGCGTTTTATATCGGCACGCTGGCCTGGAAGCGGCTGTCACTCGACACCGAACTCGATGCTGATGCAACCGCCGCGACACAATCGCCACAGGTGGCCGAACTGGAGCGATTGAAAAACCGTACTGGCAAAACCGCCTCGCCCATGCGACCATCCGGCTCTGTCGAGTTCGACGGCAAGCGGATCGACGCGATGACCGAAGGCATCATGCTCGACGCGGGCGTGTGGGTGCGGTGTGTGGATGTCAAGGGCGGGAAGGTGATCGTTCGCCAACTGGAATCGGCCGACGAGGTTCCTCCGATCAATCTGGTGGTCGAGTCGTCGCCCACGCCAGCGCCTGAGCCGCCAAAAGACGAGGAGCCGCCGACGGACGAACCCAAAAAACCACGCGACGACTTCGACGACTTCGACATCGGACTGGGAAAGGTGTAATTCAGGCTCTTGGATTTCGATTGTCTCGCTTTGGTCGCGAAAAGCCGGTTGCGCCGAACTCGAATTGCTCACCAGGGGAACCGATGTTCGGAATGTTTGGGCTTGGTATCCAGGAACTGATAGTTCTTCTCTTCTGTGCGGGAGTGCCCGCGACCGTCGCGGTGATTGCGATTGTCTTGACGCGCCAGGCCCGTCAAAAGAAGTCAGTCGAGAACGAATACTCTGAAGACGAGTGACCACCGGGAGAGTGTGGTCCGCTCGCTCCGCGAGCGGTTGTCTTTCCCGCTCGCGGAGCGAGCGGACTACATTCCATCCGGTAACAGACCATAGAAAGGACCGACACCCGTGACGCTTTCGACCGCTTTCGCTCTCTTCGCACAGGGTAAGGACAACACCCCTCAGGTCAGCACCACCCAGGTGGTGATTCTGGTGGTTGCTCTGGTTGCGGTCCTTATCTTCGTTGTCTTTTTGTTCCTGTTCTTCAGCTTCATCCGGCTGTGGATTCAGGCGCTGTTAACGAAAGCCGACATCGGGATCGGCAGCCTCATCGGGATGAAGCTACGGAATGTCGATTACGCGATGATCGTCCGGCAGAAGATCGCGCTGGTACAAGCCGGTGTGCGTGTGACTACTGGCGAGTTGGAAAGCCACTTCCTGGCTCGCGGAAACGTCCCGAAGACCGCGACCGCCGTGATTGCCGCTCACAAGGCCGGACTCGACTTGCCCTGGCGAACGGCCGCGGCAATTGATCTTGCTGGTCGTGACGTACTCGAAGCTGTGCGCACCAGCGTGAACCCGAAGGTGATCGACTGCCCGGACCCGGCCAAGGGGAAACAGTTCCTCGACGCGGTGTGCCGAAACGGTATTCAGCTTCTGGCCAAGGCGCGTGTGACCGTGCGAACCAAGCTCGAACGACTCGTCGGCGGAGCAACGGAAGAAACGATTATCGCGCGCGTGGGCGAGGGCATTGTGAAGGCCATCGGTTCAGCGCACGACCACAAGGAAGTGCTCGCCAACCCTGGTATGATTTCGCAGACAGTGCTTCACAACGCGCTTGACGCGCAGACCGCCTTCGAGATCGTTTCGATTGACATCGCGCACATCGAAGTCGGCGAGAACATCGGTGCTAAACTTCAGGCAGACCAGGCCGCCGCTGACCTTCGAGTCGCGCAAGCCGAAGCCGAGAAGCGCCGGGCCGCGGCTGTCGCCCGCGAGCAGGAAATGCGTGCGCTGGTTGAGGAGAACCGCGCGAAGGTGGTCGAGGCCGAAGCGCAAGTGCCGCAAGCCATCGCGGGCGCCTTCGAGAAGGGAAATCTGGGCGTGATGGACTTCTACAACATGAAGAACATCCAGTCCGACACAATGATGCGCAACAACATCGCGACCATGACCGGAGGAGCCGAAGGCCAGTCCGGTTCGGGACGCTAGGCGGGCATGGTAGATTGTAGTCCTCACGCTCCGCGTGAGGTCGCGAGCGCGCGAGCGAAAAGAACCCCCGCCGCTGTCGCGGCGGCATCACGCGGAGCGTGATGCCTACTATGAAGAACGGCACCCAGCGAATGCCTCCGATTCAGGAAGCCCCATGAACTTCTTCTGGATGGTGCTGACGCTCGTGATCATCTCCACGGTTGTGGGGGCGATTGCGAAGATGTTGAACAACCTGCAGGAACAGAACGCCCAGCGCCGGGTCGAGCAGGAGCGTCAGGCACGAGCCGAACGCGCGGACGAACGCGGAAATCGCGGAGACCGTCCTCCTCGTGCAGCGCCCGTGAACGCTGGCGGTGGGCGACAGCCCAATTCGGACATGGACCGGTTCCTCGCGGAGATCGACCGACTGCGCCGAAAGCAGGCCGGTGCCCCCGACCAGCCGCAACCAGCCGCAGCGCAACCCGTCGCGCCGGTAGTTCAACCAGTGAAGCCCGCGCCGGACAAGCCGCGTCCGCGTGTGGTGGCGGAACTGGCCGAACCGCAACAAACACAGCCACCAGGGGCGCCTTCCTTTGGCACAAGCCCGCAAGCTCCCACGCGAACCGCACCGGTGGGGGGTCAGATCGAGGAATTGCCGGTCGCCACAGTTCTGAAGGCGACTTCATCCACCGGAGCACCGGCCACGAGGGTGACTCGCATCGCCGGCCGCGCTCGCCCCGCCGCGAAGTCACTCTTCGGCAAGAACCTCACGACTCTGCTCGGCACCGGTCACGGAGTCGCGATGGCCGTCGTACTCCAGGAAATCCTCGGCCCACCCAAGTGCAAACAGTAGATCAATTTCAGATTTTGGATTTCGGATTGCGGATTGAAAGAAGCAGCATCGGTTGTCTTTTTGTCTTCAATCCGCAATCCGAAATCTGCAATCCGCAATTCAAATGAGGTTGCATCGCAATTCCGTTCGTGCGTATCATTTCGCCTCGCGACTGACCCCGCGATTGGCTCAGGGAAGGAACCCGCATGGCCCTGGCTCTTCCGCCAGACGGCATCCCGTCATCCGCGCCCGTAGCTCAGCGCTGGGAACAGACGCTTGCGCCCGCGCCAACACGCAGAGCGAGCGCTGCGAGTGCGCAACTGTCGGTCGTGATCGTCAACTTCTGCCAGTGGATGAACACCGTTCGTCTGGTCCGGCAACTTCGTCGTGCTGAAGTCGCTCGTGATGGCTCGGCCGAAGTGATGGTCATCGATAACGGCTCGCCAGCGCATCCGCGAGCCGCTCGCCTCGCACAACTTCGTGGCGTGCAAGTGCGCCGATTCGACCGCAACCTCGGCTTCGCCGCGGCGATCAATCGCGGATGCTGGCAGGCGAGCGGTTCGTGGGTGCTCTTACTCAACCCCGACGTGACCGTACCGGATGGCTTTCTGGACGATGTCTTCGATGCGATCAAGCGCGCGGAGTTGCATCCCCAAATCGGCGTGGTTGGTTTCCGCTTACTCAATCGCGACGGAACAATTCAGGCTTCGGCCGGAACGTTCCCTACCTTCTCTCGCACTCTGGCGGGCGTGTTGCTTCCGCGCGCTCGTCGCAAATGTTCAGTTGATCCCGAAGACGAACCGCACATGGTCGAGTGGGTTACCGGCGGGTGCCTTCTGGTTCGCCGAGACTGTTTCGACCAGCTTGGCGGGCTGGATGAATCGTTCTTCCTCTACTACGAGGATGTGGACTTCTGCCTGCGTGCAGCCGAGACGGGGTGGAGAGTCGTCTTCGATCCGCTTCTGGAAGTCGTCCACCACTGGCCGCTCCACGCGCGCCCGGTGCCTCCGGCCTTGCGTCTCATTACGCGGCACGCGCTACTCACTTATGCCCGCAAGCACTGGCCGCGGTGGCAATCGCGCTTGCTCTGTGGGTTAGTGTGGGCCGAAGCAAGTGTGAGGCAGTTGTGGTCCGCGCTCTGCGGTCAAGCGGAAGATACCCGCTTGTTCGCGGAACTCCGCCGACTGGTGAGCGATGTGTCCGCCGACCGCGACAGCGCTGCGAGCGAACGCATCCGCTTCGCCGCGTCCTTCCTCGAACCGGTCGCCTCCGCACAAGATGGCCGAACCGGGTAATTCAAAATGCGGAATGCGGAATGCGGAATGCGGAATCAAGACAAGACAGGAGCCGGTTCTGGTTCTTCCATTCCGCAATCCGAATTCCGCATTCCGCATTCAAACGGTTCCGCATTGTCTGTTGTGATCCCCTCTCACTGCCGGCCCGATCTGTTGCGGCTGTGTCTTGCGAGCGTGACGCGGTTCGCGCCGACGGGCACGGAAGTGATTGTCGTGGACGATGGCTCACGCGATGCGGTCGTGTCGCGCGCGGTCGAAGAGTTCGCCGGCGTGAAGGTGGTTCGGCGACCGAAGGCAGGCGGATTCTGCTCCGCGGCCAACGCCGGGATCGCGCTTGCGACCGCGCCGGTCGTGGAATTGCTCAATGACGACACCGAGGTGACTGCTGGCTGGGCAGACTCCGCGATGAAGTGGTTCGCGGACGAACGAATCGCCGCGGTCGCGCCATTGGTGTTGCAAAACGACCCGGAGCGGCTCGCGCGCGGACTTCCTCCCCTCATCGACACCGCCGGAGACGACTACGACCTGGGCGGCTTCGCGGTGAAACGCGGGCACGGCCGCGTCTTGGCGAACCGCGAGGGTAACCGAGCGGGTGGATGTGATAAAGCCACCCGCTCGGTTACCCTCGCGGTTCGCCAAGAACTCGCTGCTGGCCCTGTTTTCGGGGCGAGCGCCTGCGCCGCGTTCTATCGGCGTGAAGCTCTTCTGCGGGCTGGCGGGTTTCCGGAACACTTCGGCGCGTACTTCGAGGATGTGGACCTGTCGTTCCGACTTCGGCGGCTGGGGTTCGAGATCATCTACGAACCCGCAGCGGTTGTCTGGCATCGCGTGTCGGGCAGTTACGGGAGAAAACTGTCTCGGCGAACTCTGGAACGACAATCGTGCAACGAGGAGCGCGTGTTCTGGCGGAATGTTCGCGGGCGACAGTTACTAAAAGCGCTTCCGAGACACGCTGCGGTGCTTTTGGGTAAAGCTCTTCGTCGATGGCAGGAAGGGACGCTTTTGCCGTGGTTGCTCGGCCGATTGCGAGCGATCAGAGGGTGAGCGATTGGCGACCGGTCCGGCGGATTGGCTAACTCGCGACGCGTCTTGCGCGCACCTGTTGACTTTCCCCAATCGTAACGCTATTACCCCAATCCAACGCAAGGACGCGGGAGAAACCGGATGACGTTGCGTCGATTGTCGGTCGCGCTTGTGGTTGTGAGCGGGTTGTTCCTGCTGGGGCTTACCCGGATTGGAGCGCAAGCCGAATCGCAACCCGCCGACCCGGTGTATTCCGCCGATCAGGTGGAAACAAGTAGTGGGAGCGCCCACGACGCCGCGATCCACCGCTTCCGTGGCAATCACTCCCGCCACTGGCGACAAATCATGGTCACGTCTCAATGATTGCGTTTCAGTGCTCCGCGTGAGCGTGTGTTTGGGGTGGGTGTGTTGTGTGATGGTTGGGTTGCTGTTTCGGTCTTTCAGCGGTCCTTGTGTTCGATTCACGCTCAACATTCCGAATCGTGTTTCGCCCCTCCCCCACCCACCCCTGTTTTCGTTCATTACGCTTTCTCCAGTGATTTCAAGGCGATATTCACTTTGCGGTGCAAAGTGGTGGCCTTTATGACGCCAAAACGCTGGAAATTCAAGGGTTTAGGAAGGCCATCGGGTGGCCTTTATCGAACACGCGTTCCCAGAAACGCAGAAAGCCGGGGTTCCCTTGTGGAACCCACGGCTCGTTGTGTGCTGGCGTTGTATTGGGAGTGTGGGAGGGAGCCACACGTCTCCCTCAAGAAGTAACTCTGGGTGACTACTGAACGAAAGTCAAGTTAATCCAAACCGATTTCCCGCAAAACACACCACACCA
>JAKEEV010001274.1 GCA_022616395.1 Planctomycetia bacterium
ACAGGCTTCCAGCCTGTCTGAAGCAATGACAGGCAAGATGCCTGTCTGAAGTAGGACAGGCTTCCAGCCTGTCTGAAGCAATGACAGGCAAGATGCCTGTCCTACATGAAGAGACAGGCAAGAAACCTCTCCTACGAAGAGCGCCCCGGAAAGCATCCGGGGCGCTTTCGTTTTCGCGCGCGTACAATTCCTTTGTCCGCGTGGGTGCGGGCATCTTCATGAGGACAGACGTGATGAACATTGAGTTGAAATACTGCTCGGTCTGAGGGTACGAGCCAAAGGCCGTCAGTTTGACGGACAAGCTGTTGACCGGTTTCAAGCAGAAGATCAAGAACTTCACCCTCGTGCCAGCCGGAGGCGGGTGCTTTGAAGTGACAGTGAACGACGAGTTGATCTACTCCAAGCTCCAAACCGGAGTCTTCCCGGACGAACAGGCCATCATCGAGGCCGTTGGGAAACGGCTGAAGAAGAAGTAGGCCCGCCCTGCCGGGGCGGGCGCGTTGGTTTTGGTAGGCCCGCCCTGCCGGGGCGGGCGCTTGAACACTTCCCGGAAGTGATCGGAGATGGGCAACAGTGCCGCCCGGCAGGCGGCACCTACTTTGAAGTGCCGCTCGGCTCGCGGCACCGACAAAAACAACGGCCCGACTGATTGCTCAGTCGGGCCGCGGTATTTGTGTTTGGCTTCGATCAGTTGCGTTGAACGGCCTGGAAGAGTTCGCTCATCTTCATTCCAAGTGCCAGGCAGATTCGATAGAGCGTTTCAATCGACGCGGAGTTCTTGCCGAGTTCGATCTGGCTGAGGTATCCCAGCGACACGCCGGTGCGGTCGCTCATGTTCGACAGGGTCAGTCCCAGAGCCTTTCGGCGTTCGCGGATGGTCGCGCCAAGCGCTTCCTTGAGTGCGTCTTCAGTCATACGAAGCAGTCCCTTGCTCTCCAGGCAGCGGTAGACAATCTCCCGCAGTTGATCGACCTGGAAGGGCTTGGTGAGGTAGTCGCAGGTGCGTGCCCGCAGGCAGTTGATCGCGCTATCGACCGACGGATAACCCGTGACAACGACAATGTTCGCGTCCGGCTGGCTGTCTCGAATCCAGCCGAACACCTGGTCCGGCTCCAGACCCGGCAGCACATAGTCGAGCACGATCAGGTGGTAACGCGCCGTTGAGGAGAGCGCGGACTGCACCATCATCGGATCGGAGACGACCTCGATGACGAAGTCGCGGTTGGCCAGCGCCGCCTGGATGACCGCGCAGGTGTGAGGATCATCGTCCAGGATGAGAATGTGAATCTCTCCGGACGACTGTAATTCCCGCGACGCGGGTTGCGCCTTGGGCGGCGGGGTGTGCGCGAACAGGGGTTTGGGTGTCTGGGTCAGACGGTCTTCAACTTCGTACGGCATGGCGCGTTAACCTCCCACGGCGGTCGCGGCAACAGGCCCGGCGACGGTCGCCGGGGGTCGGGCGGCTGCCAACGGCAGCACGACCCGCACCTGCGTGCCGGTCCCAGGCGGCGGGACCGGTTCCAGTTGGATGCCACCTCGATGCGAACACAGGACGCGATAGGCAATGGCCAATCCAAGCCCGCGGTGTCTCACCTTGGTGGTAAAGAACGGTTCGACGAACAGCCTCCGCCGCACTTCCGGCTTGATGCCCGGACCGGTATCGGCGATGGTGATTTGCAAGTGCCCGCCAACACCCACGCGGCCCAAATAGCCACGCGCGTCAGCGTCAGTCAACTCGACCGGGCGAGCGGTGACCCGCACCACTCCGCCCTGCGAACACGCCTCGACGGCGTTTTCCAGCAGGTGGCCAAGCACAATCTGAAGCGGGCCGGCTTCCACCCCGACTGGCGGCAGATTCTGCGTGAAATCCTTCTCCACTCGCACCCCGTTCGGAGAGAGCGACTTGAGCCGACCCTCTTCCTTGGCGACCGCCAGCGGAACCGAAGCCGGATTCGGCTTCACTTGCCCGCTGCGGCTGAGGTGGTGGAGTTGCTGCGTAAACTGGATGCCCCGCTGACCGACCTTGCTAATTTCCGCGACAAAATTCGCCGGTTGCGAGCCTGGCACCAGTAACGGCAGCGTGAGGTCGGAAAAACCGATGATCCCTTGCAGCAGATTGTCAAAATCGTGAGCCATGCGGCCAGCGATGATCGCCGTGTCTCCCAGGCGCTGATACAGCCGGTCGGGATCGATCACCGGGCCAATCACTGTGGCCAGAGCGGGTGAGCGTTCGAGAGTTTTGCCAACCAAAACCAGATACGCCCGTTCGGAGTCGGTCCAGGCTTGACCGGTTGGCTTCTCCGCCCACACCACCCCAACCGATCGACCAATGGGGTGAACCGCCGCGAACACCCGACCAGCCGTGCCGGGAAGCGAGTAGAGAACCGTTGATTCCCCACTTTTGAGCCGACGCAGAGCATCGGGCACTTCGGGCGGGGTGGAAGTATCACCGTGAATGCTGCCCGGAATCGCTTTGACGACTCCCGGCCCGTTGTCGCCCGGCCACACGAACCCGCACGCGCGCCAACCACAGGCTCGCGACCACCCGGCCAACAGCGCGTCGAAGACCGCTGGATCGGTGGTTTCTTGCCACCAACTCGGCAGGAAGGCCAGAGCAGCGGATAGCGTGCCTGGTGTGGACATTCTCGCGGCTCTCCAAACCGCCGGGTTTTGGGGTGCTTCGCGTCGGGAATTTGGCGGTAGCTGAATTCAGGGAATTCACACTGTATCTAGAACGGGCCTGAACGAAGTCAACCGGGTTGTAGCGCTTCAACCGAAACGAGCGACTCAAACGCGAGAGGAGATCCTGCGGAAAATGAGGGAAATACGCGAGAAATGGCGGTGGAGGGAGTTCGGACAGGTCTTCGGGATGATCCGCTCGGTCCGCGCGCGTGTTTGCTCGCCACACGCGAAATACTGGTCAACTGCGACCCTCGGAGGAGTTCCAAGTTTCAAGTTCCAGAAGTTTCAAGTTGAGAGGAGCAGACGGGCGAGTTCCGGCCGTTCCGGCAGTTCCCAGGCAGAGACGAAAGGCGCGCTGGGTTTCGGCCTTTAACTTGGAACTGCTGGAACTTGAAACTTGGAACTTCTCGTACGGCTCAACTCGGATCTTTCTTGTTTGGATCTTTTTTCGGCTCCGGTTTCTTTTCGATTCTGCGGATCGCGATCCCAGCGGCTTCGCGAACCCTCAGTTGTGGGTCGGACAGGCGCAGCCGAAGCGCGGCGAGCGTGTCCTTGTCCGTGTGAATGGCGTATCCCAGTGCGCCGATCTCCTCGACGATTGCCAACCTCACCTCGAAGTCCGGCTCCTTGAGCGGGTCAAGGCGGGGGTGCAAGTCCTTCAGTCGCGCTTGAAGTCCAGTGGGGCCGAGTGTTGAACCGAACGCGCGCACCGCGTCCACGCGGATGTCCTTCATCTTGTCGGATACGATCACCTTGAGCAAGGAATCGGCGGCCGAGGAGGCGCTGGGGCCGAAGGTGCCCAGCACGCGCGCTGCGGTTCGCCGGATTTCATCGTCCTTGTCGAACAGAGCCGTCGCGAGCGCCTTGATCACCGGTTCGGACTTCTCCGCCAAAAGCCCGATTGATACGACGAGGTGCCGCTTGATGTCCGAATCCATTTCGGTACCGAGCATCTCGGCCATTGTCTCGGCGATGGTGGAAGCGCCGTCGGGTGAGATGCGGCCCAACGCATAGACCCCGGCAATGCGCACCAACTTCTCCTTGTCTTTCAAGAGCGGAAGCAACTCTCCCGCAGTGGTCTTGGCTTGCACCCCACACTGAGCGATTGCTTCGGCCGCCGCCACTTTCACCGTTGGGTCGGTGTCCTTGAGTGACGCTGTCAACGATTCGATGCCCAGCAAGCACACCGCGGGGAACTTGGCCATCACCGCGATGATCTCCTTGCGAACACGAGACGCTTTCTCGTTCTTGAGTGCCTCGACCAGAGTCTTCGACGACAGGACAATGTCATCCTTGTTGAGGCTACCGCCCAGCACAATCGCTGCTCGTGCTCTGACCACGGAGCTTGAGTCCACCAAGAGAGCACGGTTGATGTGCGTGATGGCCGTTTTGCCATGCATGTTGGTTTTGTTTTCGAGCCAGATCTTACCCAGCGCGTCCACGGCAATCACCCGCTTGCGCGCGGACGGATCCTTCTCCGCGAGCTTCGCCCACTCCGAGAGCTTCACACCATCGAATTCGGGTTCCTTGTCGTCGGCGAAGGTGAACCCGATTGTGAACGCAAACAGCACAAACACACCCGCGAGCCGTGCAGGGAGGGGGAGCATGGCGTAATCCTCGGAAGCAGAGAACCAATCTGGATCATATGACGCCCGTAGCGGACTGGTCAAACAGTTTCGGAGTTGGAGGAATTGAACCGCTCCGCGTGGCCGGTTAGCATCGCGGGCGACGTAGTTTCCCAGGAGATTCCCAATGTGCGCTCCCTCAGTGATCGAAGCGGCCTTATCTGGAATGAGTCGTCGTGATGCGCTCCACTTTGCCGCCGGCATGGTGGCCGGCGCAATCGGGTGCGTCTCGTGTATGGCCACTGGAACGAACTGTTCCGCACACGATGCACCCTCCGATCCTCCTCCGGGCGGACCAGGCGCGAAGCGCATGATCGCAGCAGACAAGATACTCGACCTGACTCATACACTCTCGCCCACGTTTCCCATCTGGCCCGGCAACGAGCCGATCAAGATCACCAACAAGAGCACTTTCGCCAAAAGCGGCTTCTACTCGAACCGCTGGGACATCGGAGAGCATCACGGCACGCACCTCGACGCTCCCGCTCACTGCTCCGCGAACGGATCGACCGCGGAGAAGATCGAACCGTCGTCGTTCATCGCTCCGGCCGTGGTCATCGACATTCGAGAGCGCGTGAAGAAGGACAGTGACGCGACCGTGACCGCGGACGAGCTGAGGGCATGGGAGAAGGCACACGGCCGGTTGCCAAAGGGCTGCGCGGTGTGCCTTAACTCCGGGTGGGATGCGAAGGCGGGAGACGCGAAAGCATTCCTCGGGACGGATGCGGCCAACAAGTTGCACTTCCCCGGCTTCTCGAAGGGCGCGACCGAGTTCTTGCTCAATGAGCGCGACGTTGCCGGGCTTCTGGTGGATACGCTCTCCATCGACACCGGCTCGGCGACCGACTTCCCCGTTCACAAGCTCTGGCTTGGTGCTGGGAAGTGGGCGGTGGAGTGCGTGGCGAACTTGGGGAAGGTGCCACCGAGCGGAGCAACGGTGTTCATCGGCGCGCCGAAGGTGGCAGGCGCTTCCGGTGGGCCAACCCGCGTGTTAGCGATGTGGGGGTAAGATCAGTCAACCGTCGCGGCGTGGACATCCGCACGGTTCAGGGACTGGGAGCCACAACAGCGCGGGAACAACGATCTACCCACGTGCGGAACAAGGGTCTCCGTGACGGAACCAGCCCGCTGGACAGGATGGGATGCTCGTGAGAAACTGTGGTGTCGCGCAAGATCGTTGTTACCGTGTGAGTTTGCGCGTGGCGCAATCGAACACGGGTTTTGCCAGTCTTAGTTTGCGCCACGCGCAATGAGCATGTTCTCATCAGCGCAAACCAATTCC
>JAKEEV010001275.1 GCA_022616395.1 Planctomycetia bacterium
CCCCAGTCGCCGCGAAGTGGCGAAGGACAGCGGCGGCGTCGTGAGGAGTGATGCTCTTGTATTCCTTGTACGGAATCATTTGGACCGCGTGGGGGTGGAAGAGCCTAGTAGCTTCGTTCCGTGTCAGGCCAAGGATACGTCGTGCCTTGGAACTAGGACAGCCGAATCTTGCTATTCTCTCCGCTTCGCGATTTCCGTAAGCAGCGACGACGGCGTGTCCCGCGATACACGCAAAGGTTCCGCATTCGTGGTCTGCGTCTAAGTCATCCTTTGCCCAAGTGTCCATGTAGAAGCGGACGTTCGAGAGGCGGGAGTTCTCGATGATGTCGGCGAGGTCGAGAAGCCTTTCGGTATTAGCCATTTTGTGCCTCCTCTACGGGGAAGAGAATGAGAAACGGCGGGATGCGCTGGACGCTGTACGATGTACGGGGAGGAGCAAGGCGCTCTAGTTCCCACTTCCTACGGTAGGCGGCGTCGGAACTCGCGAATTGAATGACCGAACCGTTGTCACTCCGGACGGGGCTACGGTGCACGGGAAGCCACCACATGAGCTTCGGGTCGCACTCGGGATTGGTGAGTTTTTCGATGTAGAACATCGGTTATGCCTTTCCGATTCGAGCAGTGGATGAGCGGACGGGGCGACCGAAGCCTGCGCGGCTTGCCCAGGAGGCGCCAGCGGTGGCCGCGCTTGAATAAGCGACGGCGCGACTCCGGCCCTTCGTGAGGAAGATACCCTCGCGTTTCAGGAAGTCTTCAATCATGGGCCTCTTCACGGTGACGAGATCGCGCCCGGTGCTTCGCGCGTCAGTCCGTTTACTGACTTCCTCCAACAGTCTCTCGCGGAGTGAATGGCACAGGCCACGAATAAAGTCGCGCTTGTGTACGGAGGTGCAGGAGGCCAGTTCTTCCAGCTGGTGGGCACCGAGGGCGAATTGCATCAGCGACATGGTGAGCCAAGTGGCGAACTCAACGTCGCTGCGGAGGCCGGCGAACTCGAATCCGTCCCTTCCGCCGCCCCACGACCAGCCGCGGGTCTCGGTGAATTTGGCGATACCGAATCCC
>JAKEEV010000196.1 GCA_022616395.1 Planctomycetia bacterium
AGTTGCGGATCGCCTCCGCGGTCCTTGAGATGCTTCTCATTGAGCGCTGAGACGAGATCGAGTTGATCGCGTTGCTTCTCGAGTGTGAGTTCTGTATTGCGGATATAGGATATCAGCTTATCGACTTCTTGATGTTGGCTATTGATATAGGTTCCTTGATATACACCCGGTAGGAACGCGGAGCGCCAGTTCTGAGTTGTGACAATCGGATATCCGCCGGGGCACATGACGATGAAGCCCGGCAAGTTGCGGTTCTCGCTGCCGAGTCCGTAGGTCACCCAGCTTCCGAGGCTCGGACGCGGTTGGCGGCCGTCTCCGCAGTTCATGAGCAGTAGCGACGGCTCGTGATTCGGCACATCGGCATACATCGAACGAATCACGCAGATGTTGTCGATGTGTTCGGCGGTCTTGGCGAAGATCTCGCTCACCTCGATGCCCGACTTACCGTACTTCTTGAAGCGATACGGCGACTTCATGGCCGCGCCGGTCTTGCGCTCGGTGCGCAGATTGCCGGTTGGGATCGGCTTGCCATGATACTTGTCGAGCATCGGCTTGGGGTCGAAAGTATCGACCTGACTCGGTCCGCCATTCATGAACAGGTGAACGACGTGCTTCGCCTTCGCCTCGAAGTGTGGAGCCTTCACCGCGAGCGGATCGTTCACCGCTCGCGGAGCGGGCGCTTGCGGAAGTTCTCCCCGCGCATCATCGGCCAAGACACCGGCAAGCGCGACGGTGCCAATGCCGGTGCCACACCGAGCGAGCATTTCACGTCGAGAAAGCGGCAGCATGGTCATTCCTTCCCCAGAATCAGATCGACGACCCAACACCCGCGGACGTGCTTCTGTTTGCCATCTCGGCAGTGTTTGAGGATGTCCTCGTTGTCGCAGCCCGCGTCTTGCAGCGCATCCGCGAGAATAGGCATCGCACTGAACTCACGCGATTCGTACATATGCTTTGCGAGTGACAACACGGTGTCAGTCTTCCACGTCGGGTCAATCGTCGCCGGGCGAAACGGGTTGCCGAAAATGCAGCGTATCAAGTGCGCCGTGATCCGCTCTTCGGCGTTATGCACTTTCGTCCACGGATCCCGCTCATGAGGCTTCGCCGCCTTCCGCGCCGCGTGCGCAAGCACAGCCGATACTCCTGAAGCTCGGATCAATCTCAGGTTCTTCGCCACTCGCTTCTCAATCGCGTAGTATGCCGCGTACCCCGCCGACCTCGCAGCAAGATCACGTACCTTCTTGGCCTGATCCCCATTCGGCCGGTAGCCAGCGATCCGCGTTTGGGCTTCTTGGCGTTCTTTGTTACTCACTTCGCCGTCAGCGTACTTCTCGGCGATCAATACCGCATCACGGAAGATCTTCTTGGGCAGGAGATCCCAGATCCGCCGACAGCAGGCCACCTGAAATAATCGCAGCTTGCGATCGGTCGCTTGGCCGTCGAGAAAATCGAGCATCTCAGACGGTTCCACTGACTTCAGCCATTGTTGTTCGGTCATGTTCGCTCTCCTTCAATCCACGAACGCGAACTCGTTGGTCATGAGTAGAGCATGAGCGAGATCGGCCCAGCGGTCTGCTCCCTTCGACACGAACGCCAGCGCCAGTTTCTTTTCGTCTGCGTCGGGCTTTCGGCCGTACACGGTCAGATAGATCAGGTCGAGCCGGTCGCCGGAGTCAGTGAGTTTCTGGACTTGCGGCAACGCGACAAGTCGCTTGGCTGCTTCGCGGGCGAACGGGCCATTCATCAGGAAGAGAGCCTGCGGAGCGACGGTGGTGCTCGTGCGTTCCGGGACGCTACCGGCCGGGTGAGGAACGTCGAACGTGGTGAGTAGCGAAGGGAACTCCAGGCGATCAACATAACCATACACCGCGCGGCGCTTGTTCCCTCCGAAGAGCCTCACGGCAGGCCCGCCGAGCTTCGTGTCGAGTTGTCCGCTTACCGCGAGTACCGCGTCGTGCAATGGTTCAAATTCGAGCCGTCGGCGATTCTGCTTCCAGAGCAGGCGGTTGTCCGGATCTTCCAATTGCGGAATGCGGAATTCGGATTGCGGAATCGAAAACCAACCGCACGTCTTCCATTCCGTATTCCACATTCCGAATTCCGCATTCGAGGATTGCGTGTACGTTGCGGAAGTCATTATGAGCTTGTGCAGGCGCTTGACGGACCAGCCACGTGCGACAAACTCCACCGCAAGCCAGTCGAGTAGCTCCGGATGAGTCGGCGCATCTCCGCGCAAACCGAAGTCGCCCGGTGTGCCGACCAGAGCCTTGCCGAAGTGATTCATCCAGACGCGATTCACGAACACGCGAGCCGTCAGCGGGTTGTTCTTCGACACGATCTCGCGGGCGAGGTCAAGCCGGCCGCTGCCGTTCGATGCGAATGGGCGGCGATTCGGATTGGCAATCTTCACGAACTGTCTCGGAACGAGTTCACCCGGTCGGCCAGGATGCCCGCGCAGGAACACTCGCGGGTCGTAAGGGCGCGTTGAATCGTGAAGCACCATCGCACGCGGTGGACCCTTCGCGAGCCAGACTTCGAGCGCGCGAAGGAGCTTTTCGTATTCGGCCTGCGTTCCGCGATCCGGGAACAGCGACAGGAAGCCCCAGTCGAGCGCAAGCGGTGCGTCAGCGGGCGAATCGGGACCGTACAGCACGCGGCGTAGAGCTTCAGCGTCGGGATCGTCGAGTTTGGTTGCGCCTTTCGCGCTGACTTCCTTCCACTGCTTGTCCACATCCGCGAGTAACTTGCTGTATGTTGCCGCCACCTCAACCATCGACCGCGGAGGTTTTACGAAAGCCGCGCTCACCAGCTTGTTTGCTCCGGTGATCGCTTTGAAGAGAGCGGGAACTTTCTCCCGAAACTCCTCCTCCGGCAACTCGGCGACCGCGTGCCAGTGAAGCCAGGAGGGATCGCGTCGCTTCTTTGTGTCGGCGAGGAATTGCCTCCAGCGCGTAATCATGCTGGGGTTTAAGTCCCCGCGATCCGCGAGCAGCATGAAGTCGTCTGCCGGTGGCTGATTGCGGATCGCGTGCGCCGCGAGCAAGTATTCAGCAGTGCGCGTGCGGGCGTCGTTCACAAGTGCGGAGTGTTTGCCAGTCACGAAGTCCACGAGCTTCTTCTCGCGAATCTTTAGCTCCGCCTCGTAGAGCACGTAATCATCGCGCTGTGGAGCCGGGCCGACGAGAGGAGGAACGGTCGGTTCAATCGAACTTCGGAATACGCCGTAGACCGAGTAGTAATCGGTGGTCGGGATTGGGTCGAACTTGTGGTCGTGACAGCGGGCACAGGTCACTGTGAGGCCCATCAATCCACGCGTCACGACATCCATGCGGTCGTCGATGATGTCATGCGTGTTGTTCATGAAGTGCCCGCCGACCGTGATAAATCCGAGCGCGGCTTGTGCCTGTTGGTCATCCGGGCAAAGCAAATCGGCCGCGAGTTGTTCCATCACGAAGCGGTCGAACGGTTTGTCTTCGTTGAAGCTACGAATGACGTAATCGCGATACGTCCACGCCCACGGGTATTCCTTCCCCTCGAAGAACACATAGCCCTTGTTGTCCGCGTAGCGCGCGACATCGAGCCAGTGCCGGCCCCAGCGCTCGCCGTATCGTGGAGAAGCCAGTAAGCGGTCGATCAGCTTTTCGTAAGCATCGGGTGAATCGTCTTTCAGGAACGCTTCCACTTCCTCCGGCGTCGGCGGAAGGCCGTCCAAGTCGAATGTTGCTCGCCGAATGAGCGTGCGCTTGTCGGCTCGTGGAGAGAGTGACAACCCCTTGTCACTGAGCTTGGCGAGAATGAACGCATCGATCGGGTTTGTGGTTTGGTGCTTGTGCTTTGGGATTTCCGGTCGAACGATCGGTTTGAATGCCCAGTGTTTCGCGGTGGCTTTGGCGATGGCATCCGGAGCCGCGAGCGTTACCTTTTCCGGCCACGGCACACCGAGTTCGATCCACTTTTCGAGAGCCGCGATTTCGCGCGCCGGAAGCTTGCCCGAAGGGGGCATCTTTAAGTCTTCGTCGGTGTGGCGAATCGCGGTGAGGAGTCGGCTTTCCTTCGGCTTGCCGGGCACAACGACCGCCCCGCGTTCGCCCCCCTTGAGTACGCCGGCGCGTGTGTCGAGGCGAAGCCCGCCCTTCTCCTTGTCCGCGTGGCACGAGAGACACTTCTCCACTAACACCGGCCGCACGTTCTTCTCGAAGAAGTCCACGGCCGGGTCCGCGGCGCGCGCGGTTGCGCACAAACACATCGCGAAGAGGCAAAGCAGAGCGACGCGAATCATTGGATACTCAGTTACGGTAGGCGGGTGATCTTCTTGATCGTCACAGGCGGCTTGAGCGTCTGCCCCTCGGCTTTCTCGGACTGAATCTTCTTCACCACGTCCATTCCCTTCACGACCTTGCCGAACGCTGCGAAGCCTTGCCCGTCCGGGTTGCGCTTCCCGCCGAAATCGAGTTCAGGTTGATCGCCGATGCAGATGAAGAAGTCGCTCGTCGCGGAGTCGGGGCCGTCGCGGGCCATCGAGATCGTACCGTCCTTGTGGGCGAGTTTCGTGTCCTTCGTGCGTTCAAGTTTAATCGGCTTGAACTCGTCCTTCATCTTATCCGGGTTGATACCTGCCTGAATCACCTCGATCTTCACCTTGTTATCGGGTTGGTTGTCAGGCGTGACGGTGCGATGAAACCGCCCGCCATCGTAGAACTTGCCGTCCACATACTTGAGGAAGTTCGCGACGGTGTTTGGTGCCTTCGCGGCGTCCAACTCGACTTCGATGTCGCCCTTGTCAGTCTGGATGAGTACGCGAACCGGCTTCGGCTCATCAGCCGCAAGAACTCCCGCCGTCAGCACGAACACACCCGCAAGAAGAGCTTTCCTCATGGCCACACCTCCAGCGACCATCAGAACCGACTCAGCGAGCGCGGTCAAGCGGCTCGAGCTTTGAAAGTCGTAGGCACACGGCGTGTGCCTACTACTCTGAAGAACCGATTGCGGTTCGCTGCTTGCTGATGCAAGGACAGGTTCGGTAAGATAGTGCCGTTGAGATCGTACTGTCCTCACTCGCTTTCGCATTCACCATGAACACCCGGCGCACATTCCTGGCGTTCGTCATCCTCGTCTTCGCGGCAACTGTACGCGCGGAGGACAAGCCCGCTGCTCCGACGCCAGAGCAAGTCGAGTTCTTCGAGAAGAAAGTGCGCCCGGTGCTGGTGAAGCACTGTTATTCGTGCCACAGCGCCGAAGCGAAGAAGATCAAGGGCGAACTGCGGCTCGACACGCGCGACGCGGTGCTCAAAGGCGGTTCGTCCGGCCCGGCGATTGTGCCCGGCAACCCCGACAAGAGCTTGCTGATTCAGGCCGTGAGGCATTCAGACGAAACGCTCAAGATGCCCAAGGACTCAAAGCTCAAGCCCGAAGAGATCGCGGACCTCGAAGCCTGGGTGAAGATGGGAGCGCCCGACCCGCGCACAGGTGACACCACAACCAAGCGCCTCGATCTCGAGAAGGCGAAGGAGTTCTGGTCGTTCAAGCCGGTCGTTCGGCCAGAAGTGCCGAAACTCACCACTTACAACTCCCCACTCACCAATCCCATCGACAACTTCATCATCGCGAAGCTTGAGGCGAAGGGGCTGAAGCCGGGGCCGCTCGCGGAGAAGCGCGTACTGATCCGCAGAGCAACTTACGATCTGACTGGCCTGCCGCCGACACCGGAAGAGATCGCAGCATTCCTCAAGGATGATTCGCCCGAAGCGTTCGCGAAGGTGGTGGATCGGTTGCTCGCGTCGAAGGCTTACGGCGAGCGCTGGGGCCGACACTGGATGGACGTGATTCGCTATTCCGACACCGCGGGCGATAACTCCGATTACCCGATTCCACAGATGCACAAGTACCGCAACTGGATCATCGACGCGTTCAACCGCGACATGCCTTACGACGAATTCATCCGGCAGCAGATCGCGGGCGATCTTCTTCCCGCGAAGGACGAAGCAGACCGCTATGCGAAACTCATCGCGACGGGTTATCTCGCGAACACGAAGCGATTCGGTTCCTACGAAGACGCGCGCTATCCGTGGTATCTGACCTACGAAGACCAAATCGACAACCTCAGCCGAACTTTCCTCGGCCTGACCATCAACTGCGCCCGCTGTCACGACCACAAGTTCGACCCGATTCTGCAGACGGACTATTACGCGCTCTACGGCTTCTTCTCCAGCACGCGGTACCCACGACCGGGCATCGAACTCGACAAGGTGCAACGCGACTTCGTTCCGCTGGCACCGGCCGACAAGGTCGCGGAGGTGGAGAAGGAGCGCCGCGCGAAGCTGACCGAACTCGACGAGCGGGTGAAAGCGGTGGAAGCTGAGAAGAAGCTCGCGGAGAAGAAGCTCGCGGAAGCTGAGAAGATACCGGACGAAACCGAACGCAAGGCGAAGATCGCGGAGTTGAACAAGACGGTCGATGGACTCAAGCAGAAGATCAAGGCCGCTCAGAAGCAGAGCGAAAACTTCGTCAACAAGCCGCTGCCGTTCGAGACGGCTTACGCGGTGACAGAAGGAAAGACCGAGGGGAAGAAGAAGGTCGGCAATGCGTGCGTGCAGATCAAGGGCGACCCCGAACGGCTTGGCCCGGAAGTTCCGCGCCGCTTCCCGCTCGTGCTCGGCGGTCACATGCTTCCCGCGGACGAAATGGGCAGCGGTCGGTTGCATCTGGCGAAGTGGATCGCCGACCCAAAAAACCCGCTGACGGCTCGCGTGATGGTCAACCGCATCTGGCAGGGTCACTTCGGCAAGGGACTGGTCCGCACCGCGAGCAACTTCGGCGCGCTCGGTCAAGCGCCCACGCACCCGGAGTTGCTCGACTGGCTCGCATCGCGCTTTGTGGAGGAGAAATGGTCGATGAAGGCGATGCACCGGCTTATCATGCTGTCAGAAGCCTATCAGCGGTCGAGCGCCGATGACGAAGCAAACGCGAAGATTGACGTGAACAACGATTTCCTCTGGCGCTTCGACCGCAGGCGACTCGATGCCGAATCCATTCGCGACACGCTGCTTGCCGTGGGCGGAAACCTCGACCGCACGCCCGGAGGCGCTCACCCGTTCCCCGCGATGAAAACCTGGAACTTCACACAGCACAATCCGTTCAAGGCCGTGTACGAGACGAACAAGCGCAGTGTGTATGTGATGACTCAGCGCATCCAGCGACACCCGTTCCTCGCTCTCTTCGACGGCCCGGACACCAACGCCAGCACCGAGCGCCGGCCGACGAGCACGACGCCATTACAAGCGCTCTACTTGATGAACGATCCGTTCATCCACACACAGGCGAAGAAGTTCGCCGAGCGCATTCGGAGCGAAGCGAAGGACGACGCAAGCCGCATCAAGCGCGCCTACTTGTTGCTCTACGGCCGCCCGCCGTCGGCGGAAGAAGTGACCGCGGCGACGGAATACTTGGCGAAGGTCAGCGACAAGTTGAAGGAGAGCGGAACACCGACGGACCGACTCAATGCAAAGGCTTGGGAGAGCCTGACCCGCGCACTGTTTTTAAGCAATGAGTTCGTGTATGTGGATTAACAACGCCGCTTCGCGGCGTAGGGACCGTTGTAGAACGTCGAGAGCGCGGGGTAGGCGACGTTCTATAGATTGCCAGATAGCCAACATTGCCACACACAACAGTTGGCAATCTACCATTACTAGACAGCTAAACCCCGTCCAGTAAGATACTTTTGTATAGTTAACCAACTCCTGCCGCTTCTGAAACAGTCTCTAGCGAGTCGCCTACTTTCGCGACGCCAGATACGCGACCAAATCGCGTATCTCCTGATCTGTCAAGGCGTTGAGCAATCCCTCCGGCATGATCGAGTTCTTCGCGGGTCGCATGTCGGCCACGTCGGTCGCGAGCACCTTGAAGTGATTTCCCTTCTCGTCAATGTACTCCGATTCATCAAGGTAAGTGCGAACCAGAATGCCCGTCAGGGTGCGGTCATCGGTCGTGCGAATAGTCCACGCCTGGAAGTGAGGAGCAATGGTCGCACTCGGTAGAAGAAGCGACTCCACGATCCACTTCTTCTCCGTGCGGCCGATGAGACTGAGGTCTGGGCCGACGTTCGCGCCGCGACCGTCAACGCGATGACATCTCGCGCAGGTTGTCACACGCGAGTTCTCAAAGATGCGCCGACCGGTTTCGGCGTCCGCCTTCCCTTCGAGCAACTTCATCCACGCGTCGATCTCGGTGGCGGCCGGTCGGCCCGCGTTCACTGGCTTGCCCAGAACTCGCTTCGCGAGGTCTCCGCTATCGTCCTTGCCCTTCACTGCCTCGGTCAGCTTTTCCAGTTGAGCGGGCGTGAGTTTCACTTGTACCAGCGTTCGCAGCGCTTCGTGTCGAAGTATCACCTCCGTTCCGCCAACCAACTCAAGGAGGAAGTCCGCATCCGCGCTCCCCAGGGCGGAGAGCGTGACCAGAGCTTGCGCGCGGACCGCGACAGGCTGTTTCGCGTTCCTGGCGATGTTGCGCACCGCAGGCGCGGCCTTCACATCGGCGCGGTCCTTCAGCGTGCGAAGCACTTCTACCTTCAGCGCGGCATCGTCTTGCTTGAGCAATTCCAGGAGCGTTTCCGTGCGAAGTTTGCCGTAGCTCGCGGGGATCGCGCGGAGTGCCATTACGCGAAGCGGAATGGTCGCGTTCTTGTCGGTGAGTCGCTCAAGGAAGTATGCCGCAAGGCTGTTCTCGTTCACCGGCTTGCCATCGAGCCGCGCGAGCGTCGTTGTGAGCGCGATGAATTCTCTTGGGTCAAGCGTGTTGCTTTTGAGCATCTCCACAATCTGCGGCCGGAACTCGATTAACTTCTCATCGGAAACCCACTTCGCCGCGAGCAATCGCACGTCGGGATCGGTGTCTTTGAGGAAGCCGGGGAGACGTTTGGTGCGCGCCTCCTCGCCGGAGGCGCGCCACGCGAGCAGCCGGTCGAGGCGGTAGTTTCGATCTTTCACATCGATCCTGTCGAAGACCGCAAGGGCGTTTGAGGAACGCGATAGTGTGGTAATCCACAGATGCCGGAGGAACGAATCGTTAGTGCGTGCGTAGTCCGGCGTGAATCGCCGGATCTGATCGAACGAAGCGGTGCTGAACGCCTCGACGAAGACGGGCAACGGCTGCTTGTCGGAGATAAACTCAAAGACCGAGTCGCCGCGCGCGATCAACCCGCGGACGGCCACCCCACGGATGTAGTCGTTCGGATCTGTTCGTGCGACATCCGTGAGCAGAACCCCTGCGTCCCTGACGGTGACAAGTGCGTCGAGAACCGTGGCCTGCACGCGGACATCCTTCGACTTGAGTTGTTCACGCAGAACGGCGCAACCTGCTTCCGTCTTTGCCAGTTCCCGTGCTGCGTTCTCGCGCGTCTTGCGGTCCTTGCTCAGAATCGCTTCCTTCGCTTGCTTTGGTCGCTTCGCGGGCTTGGCGTCCTTCCACTTGACGTGCCACACTGCTCCCTTGCCGTGCAACTCGTAGCTGCGCGAACCCCAGTCTGTCACGAACAGCGAACCATCCGGCGCAACCGTCATTCCCGACGGGTAGAAGTCCTTCCCGCCCTGAATGAACGGCTTGCGCTCCGCTGTGAAGCTCGCTCCCTTCGGTTTGAGCGTGTAGCGTTCGACGCGATGATCCGCCCACGCGGGCACGAGAAGTTCCCCGCGATACTCATCCGGCAAGCCGTCCGATTCGTAGCTGATGACTTCACACGGCGATTCGCCCGTCCCGGCAACCATCGGCAGCGTGCCGGGCAGTTCTCCATTCCACGCCTGGAACGGATGCCGACCGGCTCGGCCGTAGCGGAACTGGAAACCGTAGTCGCCTCCTTCGACCACATGAAGCAGCCGACACGGTGGAGATGCGTCCGGGTCATTATCCACGACGAACAAGCGGCCGAAGATGTCGCGACCCGAGCCGAACGGATTCCAGAATCCCGTCGCAACGCGCCGGAGCTTCTTGCCGTCTGCCGTGCAGTGGTAGAAGTTGCCGCCTTCTCCGCCGCCGGTGAGAGTTGTGTTGTCGGAACCGATCAGCTTGTACGGTTCGCCGAGGTTCTCGCCCATACCGAAGTAGAGATCGCCGCGGAAGTCGAACGATAACCCGCAGAGACCGTTGTGCGGGTAGTTGCCTTTGGTATCGAGAAACACGAGGCGCGTCTTCTCATCGGCCTTGCCATCGTTATCGGTGTCGCGCAGGCGGAGGATTTCGTTTCTCGTCGCAACGAACACCGAGCCGTCGAGGTGAACCGCGAGGTCCATCGTGTGCGTTGTGCCTTCAAAGAACGTGGTGAACTTGTCGGCTTTGCCGTCGCCGTCAGTGTCTGCGAGCACGCGAATGCGGTCGGCCTTCGGCCCGTCGTACTTCGCCGGGCGGAAGTGCGTGTGACTTTCGACAACGAGCAGCCTTCCCTTTGAATCGAAATCGGTCGCGATGGGGTGAACGATGTCCGGCGCGGCGGCGAAGAGTTCCACCACCAGCCGCTTGTCCGCGGACGCTGGCGTTTCAGGCGCTTTCGGCTGTGCAAGAGCGCAGTTCGCAGTCAAGTAGCTGAATGCACACAACAGAACAACGCGGCGAGTCACGGCTTTTCCTCCTGGGTCAGTCGGTACAATCTAACCGAAAACAACTCACGAAGGGAGCAACTCGAATGGCAACCTCAACGAAGGTGGCGATTGTGACCGGAGCCGGTTCGGGCATCGGGCGTGCATCGGCGATCGCCCTTCTGCGCGAGGGCTGGTCGGTGGTTCTCGCTGGTAGGAGAGAGGAAACACTCGCGGCCACCGCGGTGTTCGCGCCGATTGGGTCGCGGTCACTAGTTGTACCCACGGACGTGACGAACCCAAACCAGGTGTCCGCGCTATTCGAGACCGCGCTGACAACGTTCGGCCGCGTCGATTTGCTCTTCAACAACGCCGGTCGCGGGTCGCCTCCGGTTCCGCTGGAAGACTTCTCCATCGAGAAGTGGCGAGAAGTCGTGGAGGTGAACCTGACCGGAGCGTTTCTCTGTCTGCGCGAAGCGTTCCGCGTGATGAAAGGTCAAAATCCGCGTGGTGGACGCATCATCAACAACGGTTCCATTTCCGCTCACGCGCCCAGACTCCATTCCGCACCCTACACGGCTACGAAGCACGCCATTACCGGCTTGACCAAATGCGCGGCGCTCGACGGCCGGAAATACGACATCGCCTGCGGACAGATTGACATCGGCAACGCCGAGACTCAGATGACCGCGAAGATGAAGGAAGGCGTGTTGCAAGCCGATGGCAGCATCGCGACCGAACCGACGATGGATCTCGAGTGTGTCGCGCGGGCCGTGGTCTACATGGCGAGCCTTCCGCTGGATGCGAACGTGCTATTCATGACCGTGATGGCGACCCAGATGCCGTTTGTGGGCCGGGGGTGAGCTTGAGTGTGGTCCGCACACTCCGTGTGCGGTTCTTAAAGACACCGCTCGCGGAGCGAGCGGACCACACTCAAGTCACACCGCCTTCAGCGCGCCCCGCAACTCCTTGAGGAAGCGTTCGACATCCTGCGCGGTGTTGTAGCCGTGGATCGCGACGCGCAAGCGGCCGGCGTGGCTCATGACGTGAACATTCGCCGCGTGCAACCGCTGGTGAATCTCCTCGGCCTTCGGGTGGCGAAACGCGAGAATCCCCGCGATGTGTTCCGGTTCGTCCGGGGTCAGCAACTCGATCGGAAGCTTCTTCAACTCCGCGAGGCACTCCAGCACCAGCAGGCGCGTCGCGGTGTCGATCTTCTTCACCCCAACACCGCGAATGTACTCCAGACCGGCGCGGATCGCATACACCGCGGGATAGTTCGGCATTCCCACAGTGAAACTCGCCGCGCCCGGCTTGCTCACGGCCTTCTCGAAGCGGTTCGGCGCGAAAGCGTCTTCCAGGTTAAACCACCCGCCGGCGGGAACGGTCCAATCCGCTGTTCGAGCCGCGGGAACGCCGACTAATCCGCCTCCGTGCGAGGCGAGAATCCACTTGTGCGTACTGCTCACGACCAGGTCCGCGCCGGTCAGGTCGAGTGGAATTCGCCCGAGTGCCTGCGTCACGTCCACCGCGACCAGAGCCGAGGAACGCTTCCGCACCGACGCGAGCACTTCTGGAAGCAAGATGCGAAAGCCATTGAAGAAGCTCACCAGGGAAACCGTGACAAGCCGCGTTTTCGGATTCAAGAGCGGGACAAGATCTTCCAGCCGCAGAGCGCCACTGAGATTGCGCCAAACACGCGGCGTTGCCGGGCAGGCTTGTTGAAGCCACGGGGTTGCGCCGGAAGGAAAGTCGAGGTCATTGACAATCACCTCATCGCCTTTCTTCAAGCGAAGCGCGAGCGCCGCGAGGTTGTACGCTTCCGATGAACACGAACAGATCCCAATCTCGGCAGGCGTAAGGCCAAAGAACTCCGCGGTGAGCGCTTTCGCTTCTTCCCACTGAACGGCGTGCGCCTTGCGGCCGTCCATGCCGAGTTGCTTGTCGCGGAAGTATTGCTCCAGCGCATCACGAACCGCCAGCGGCGCAATGCCCTCCGCGGCCGTGTTCAGATACGCCAGCTTCCGAAGCGAAGGAAAATCGCGTCGGCGGGTTTCCGCAGTGATCATTACGCGTTCTCCATGAGAGTGTGTCACTGTTCTACAGCGCGCTTGCGTTTGCCTCTACCGACACACCTCGCGGTCGGATAGATTCGTCCACCACCATTCAGGAGGCTTATCATGCTGACTCGACGAACATTCCTCGGCATAACGGGAGCCGCGCTACTGGCTCCGCATCTTCATGCCGCGCAACCCGCGAAGAAGAAGCTCGCGGTGGTCACCAACATCTGGACCAACCGCAGCCATGCGTGGCACATGGCCGAACGCTTCCTGCACGGATACCCGATCGAAGGGAAATGGCACAAGCCGCCAATTGAAGTTGTCTCTGCCTATGTGGATCAGAAGCCAGAGAATGACTTGAGCGCTGGGCGCGCCAAAGAATTCGGCTTCAAGATTTATCCCACCATCGCGGAAGCGTTGCGTTGTGGCACCGACAAGCTCGCGGTCGATGCGGTGCTGCTCATCGGCGAACACGGCAAGTATCCACGCAACGAGTTCAACCAGATTCAGTATCCGCGATACGAGTTCTTCAAGAAGATCGTCGAGGTCTTTGACAAGGACGGCCGAACAGCGCCGGTATTCAACGACAAGCATCTCTCGTGGAAGTGGGAGTGGGCAAAGGAGATGGTGGACACCGCGAAGAAGATGAAGTTTCCGTTCCTCGCGGGGTCATCGTTGCCAGTCACGTGGCGCATGCCGGACCTTGACATGCCATTCGGTGCGGAAGTGGACGAAGTGATGTGCATCGCGTTCGGCGGGCTGGACGTGTACGACTTCCACGCGCTGGAAACAATTCAGTGCATGACCGAGCGCCGAAAGGGTGGCGAAACAGGTGTGACCGCCGTGACGGGCTTCAAGGGCGAGAACGTGTGGAAGGCACTCGCGGTCGGGAGTTGGGCCAAAGGCGGCTGGGATCCGAAGTTGTTCGATGCATGTTTAGCGCGCAGTCAGACGCTCGCGCAACCAGAAGCGACCAGCCACCGTTACCCGACGCTCGGCCAGATGAAAGCGTGGGTGAAGGAACCCATCGCGTACCGAATCGAATACACCGACGGTCTGAAATCAACGATGTTGCTTCTCAATGGCCTCGTGCGAGACTTCAACTTCGCCGCCCGCATCAAGGACCAGAAAGAACCGCTCTCGGTGCTCTTCCACCTGCCGCCGAATCCGAACGTGACTTACTCCGCGGCGCTCATGTCGAAGGCCGAAGAAATGTTCCTCACCGGCAAGGCACCTTATCCAGTAGAGCGAACGCTACTCACAAGCGGCATGACCGCGGCCGGGCTGAAGTCGCTCGCGACCGGCGAGAAGCGTCTGGAAACGCCACACCTCGCGGTGAAATACGAAGCGCCGAAAGAATCGCAATACTGGCGGAAGTGAAAGTGTCACTCGCGGAGCGAGTGACCCGAAAGTAGGTCACTCGCTCCGCGAGTGACAGCGACTCGCGGAGCGAGTCGCCTACTTACATGAGCAAGTCGACCTACTCTTCAAGCGGGTGCAGTAACGGAATCTGTTGAAGGAACCCAGCCGGCTCACGCCGGCGGTTCGACGGG
>JAKEEV010000197.1 GCA_022616395.1 Planctomycetia bacterium
CGGCGACCTCTCCCCAACGGGGAGAGGTGGTGTGGTTGCAGTTTCGATTAGCTGCACGAAATGGGCAAAGCTCACACCTCGCCCCGCTCCCGCGGGGAGAGGTCGCCGGAGCATCACGAAGTGATGCGTAACGGCGGGTGAGGGGGCTTCTGTCTTTTCCTTCAAAACATCCCTTCCCTCACGTCTCTTCGGGTCGGGGTAGGAATGCTCCGTCCCAGCCTTGAGGCGCAACGCCCTTGGTGCGGGCCATGTGGCGCATAATGCAGCGCGCGGCCGGGTCGTCGGTGAAGACGTAGAGACGGGCAGCGGCCTCGGACCATTCGCCGCGTGTGAACAGTTCCACGGCCTCATTCCACAAACGCAGCGAGTCCTCGAAGGCGTCTCCGGTCATCATGGATTCCAAGCCGGGGATCGGGCTTGGTGGAGCCAGTTCAAACGCCCCCAGTGCCTTTTTCATTCCACGCGGGCGGACATTGCCCAGCGTCCGCAACCGCCAGCGTGTGCAATTTGGGTCCGCGGACTGCAACTTCTTCGCCACCTCGTCGCTCACCACAATCCCCACGCCAAGCGCCTTGGTCATCTCTTCCAGGCGGAACGCGAGATTGACCACCGGGCCGTACAGATCGACCACCGCCAGGTCGTGAGCGCCAAGCCGACCCGCCAGAGCGCGGCCGTGCGTGATCCCCAGCCCGCAGCGTCGTTGAACCATGCGGCCAGCCAGTCGCTCGAAGATGCGCAGAGCCGCATCGGCCGCGCGTTCAATCTGGTCGATGTGCTGGTCCGGCCAACCCCAGAAGCCAAGCACTGCGTCTCCGCGAAAGCCCGCCACGATTCCGCCCTTCTCCGTCACTGCGTTGCTCATCGTGTCGAGCGCTCTTTGGATCACCTCCCACGCGGTCGAAAGGCTCTCGCCCTGCTCTTCGGCATACCCGGTGAAGCCTCGCAGGTCGCAGAACAACACCGTCACATCTCTCTCGCGCGGTCTCAAAAGCGCTTCGAGTTTGTCCGGGTCGTCGAGATGCTTGCGAAGGTTGTACGGCCAAGCCTCCTTGGTCACCGTCAATTGACGAGTCAGGCGCAGAGTGCGCCGGGTGGTTTCCAGAAGCGCAACGAGGATTTCGATGAACTTCTGGTATTCGGGCAAGTGAGAAGCATCCGGCTTGGTCTCGGTGGGATTGCGCACCGTGATCCGGCCGCTGATGTACAGCGCGTGCTGAGAGCCGTCCTGAAACGGAGTGCAGATCGCCCAGGGAGTTACTCCCTGTTGGTGCATCACTCCGAGCGTCAGATTGTGGTCCGAATTACTGCTGCCGGAGGAGAAATCGGTCGGATCGGTGGACCACACGTGCAAGCAGCTCTTGCGCTGATCGCAGACCACTCGCTTGATCAGTCTGCGCGAAGGAACAAACTCGCCCGCGGTCCCGGCGCTGGGGTTGCGAACATTCTGCTCGATCACCGTGACGCGCAACTCCCCGACAGGGCAATCCGGCGGAATGCGAACGATGGCAGCCGCGTCTGCTCGAGGCATCGCGCTGAGTGCCACCTTCAACATCTGCCGAAATAGCCCCGCCTCGGTCGCCACCACTTTGAGATACGCAGGCAACTGCTCCACCGCCTTGAGCAAGATTCCGGGGTTCGAGAACACCACGTTCTCCAACTCCGCGCGACTGCGCCCCTCCTCGCGCTGAACAACGGTCGCGTCCACCGGGCAATCCGGGTCGGAATCCGTCTCCCCTCGCACGGTGAATCGCGTCTGACCAATGACAAACCATTCGCCCGGCCTGACCTCGCACTTTTCAACAGGTCGGTTGTGGTACCAGATTTGGTTTTGAGGGGCGCTGGGGAAGTCGGGCTTCATCACTCCTCGGCGCGTGACGGTCAGAGTCGAGCCGTCCCATTCCAGAGTGGCATGAAATCGCGAGATCATGCGATCTTCGGGCACGACCCAGTCACAAAACGCCGGGTCGCTGCCGAGTCGCAAGAGTTTCTTCTCGGGAAGAGTGTAGCGCCAACTGTACTGGCCCGGCGCGATCATTACGCCGGAACCTGGTGGCCCGCTGGTTGTCGGATCGATTCGCGTCAGTGCTTCCAGGTCAGCCATAAGAGGCAAACTCCAGTCGGCGAAGGAGACGGACGAGCCACACCCACAGGCCGGCTGCGAGCAGGATCAGGGCCACGACAACCGCCACGCCGCCGGTGACGATTTTGCGCTGCATCTCGTCGAGCGGGTTCAGGGCGGCTTTGCGATCCACCTGAGCAACGAAGACCCACCGTCGTGGCGGACCACCCTCGGCGAATGGGTCCGCCTCACCGTAGCGACTTCGCCGGAACGGACCGAACTGCGTGAAACACGCGATCTCTGGATCGGTGTCGTTCTTCACCGCTGTCTGAACCAGGTCGATATACTGGTCGGATTTGATATACCCGTACCGATGGTCTTCCTTCGGCGGTGGAATACGCAGCCACGGGAGCGCCTGTTCCACTCCCTTCTGTTCGTCCAGTCCCCCCGGTTGAGATTCACGCGCGCGATTCAGCGCCAGCGCGCGGTAATTGTGAGGGAGTTGCATGCCGGCCGGTCCATCGTCCATCATGGTGTCACAGTCGGGGTGCCAAATCCACTGGTGTCGGTGGTCGATCAAGGCCACCTTCACCTGCTCGGCGATGTTGAACTTCGTCTGCTCACCGCTGTCCAAATCGGGCGGGTGCAAGAGCGCTTCGATGTCCCGCTGGACATCCAGACCAAGACTGATGAGCGCAATCACGCGATCCTTTCGCACCGGATCGGCCCACACCGGAGTTGTGATGTTCAACTTCCAGCGCCGATCCACCACGCCTTTCGAGGTGCGGTCGGTCGCCTGCGACCGGTATGGGTGGCTGATGTGCGTGGCCCGAATAACGCGGTGCGGGGCACCCGCTTGGCTCACCTGATCGCCACCGGCGTGGAAGTAGTCGCGGAACGAGAAGTCCTGGGCAAACACAGCGCGATCAGCACCCGCCTGAGCGTCCGCGGTCAGATCGTCCGCGTGAACTCGACCGAGGAAGAATCCGCGAGAGGATGGCTGCCCGGTGTCGGAGTCGCTCACCAGAACCAGAGCGAACGAGGGGAGGGTCACGTCTTTCCCCTCCCGTTCGCGCTGCCGAGTTCGGAGTTGCTTCAGCCAGTTGGTGACCGCTGTTCGGTCCGGCATGGCGCTGGTGTCGAAGGTCGGGCCTTGCTTGTGGCGTCCGGCACGGTCGAGCGACTGTCGCAACTCTGGCGGGACATCCGCGGCCCACTGTTCCAGGTACGCGATGTGCCACTGAAGTCTGTCATCGATCGCGCGGGTGCCGTAACCGGCAGTGCGCGCCAGGCTCGCTTCGACTTCCCCCGTGACGTTCTTCTTCGTCGTCTCGGTCACTTCCCTGGCGACCGACAAACCCAGCGCGGTCAGGGCCAGAACAACCAGCAGGGTAGCGGCCGCGGCCAGAGCCAGCACCGGACGGATGCGTCGCCAGCGTTCGCGCGCATCGAGCAGAGCCACGAGCGCTCCTGCATCACGCGGGCGATTGTCGGGATTGAGGCTCAGACATCGGTCGACGATCTTGGCAAGCTGCCGGTCCGCGAGTGTGTGATGCTCGACTGGCGGAGGCGCTAGTGGAACTTCTTCTCGGTAGATCGCTCCACGAGCGGCGAGCTGTTTCGGCGCTTTCTTGATCTTCTCAACCAACTCCGGTGTGCGCCTGGGAGCGCACCCGGTGAGCATTTCATAAAACACAGCCGCCAGCGCGTAGACATCCCAGCGAGTGTCGGGCGGAGTGCCCGCCGTGGCTCGCGCAAGTTGATCCGGCGGCATGTAGAAGAACGTGCCAAGCGCCGGCGTGTCATCGGTCGCCAACTGAGCCTGACCAAAGTCCGCGACAAGAGGTTCGGGCAGTTCATTCGGGTCCGGGCGATGTAAGAGGATATTCCCCGGCTTCAAGTCGCAGTGGAGAATCCCGCGCCGGTGAACCGCGGCCATCGCCTTCGCCACCCGCGTGAACACTCTCAGAGCTTCGGAAAGCCGATCGCGACCGGTGGGCAGATCGGGGCGTTTGAGCCATTCGCTCAGCGAGCCAGCGTTGGCCAACTGCATCACATAGTGCGGCCGCCGACCTTCTCCTCCCGGTCTCACCTGCTTGACAATCACAATCCCGCGTGAACCTTCCACGGAGTGGATCAACCGCACTTCGTCGAGCATCTTCTCCCAGGCGAGATCGCCAGCGGTGAAGAACTTGATGGCGACATGTTCGCCTGTCTGCCGATCCACGGCTTCCCACACGGTTCCAAACGAGCCGGTGCCGAGCTTCTTGACCAGATCGTACCCTTCGGCTGCTTCCTGCCCGCCCAGCGCGCGACTGCGATCAATCTCCTTGTCCAGATCGTAAACCGCTTTTCCGGAGCGCGAATCCGCCGAGGGCGAATCCGCGCTGACCGACTTGACCCACGAAGGCGGGCCATGCTGAGGAACGGTAGCGCCCAGAATCTCGTCGGGCGATGTGAGCGGTTCACCCGATGGTTCGGGCGCGCCACCGTTGCGCGGGGCATTCGGATCTTGTCCGTCGGACGACATTTGTGGGTTGGTGTGAGGAGTCGGTGGTACTCTCATCCGCTTTTCTAGCCCGTCTCGCGACCGTATGCAACCACCGGCTGGAGATGATTGGTTTCAGGTATCCCGCGAACTGAACTGGATTTGGCGAACAGACAACTGGGCGTTTGAGATGTGGACGTTCCGCGAGGCTCTTGCTTGCGCCAAAGGAATCAGAGCCGCGACCGTCAGGGAGCGCATCATCAGAGCCGCGACCGTCAGGGAGCGCATCATCAGAGCCGCGACCGTCAGGGAGCGCATCATCAGAGCCGC
>JAKEEV010000198.1 GCA_022616395.1 Planctomycetia bacterium
CCGAAACGCTGGCTCTGATGGCCGAGAAGGGCTACGAGCTTCGCGGAATGACGCTCCCCAATACTCTGTTCGTGGACAAGCGCGCTCTGGGCGCCTGAGAGTGCTTGCGAAGAGCGAGAGCATCGCCCACTGGCAGTTCCTACAATTCTGGTGCTGAACGGTTCACTCCTCCAACCAGCACCAGTCATGAACACATCGAAGCCGACAGAATCCGACCCCGTTGCGGGTGCGCTCCCCCCCGCGCGCGTCTCAACTGCTTCTGGTGTGCGTCGACGAGATGTTCTGGTCGGCGGAATCGCCGGGCTGAGCAGTCTGGTTGCTGGTGGAGTGATCGGGCGCGCGCTTGACCGCGAAGATAGGGAACTCAACGACGAGCGAGCGGCGGCCTGGACTTCGTATGCCCAGTTTGGCGAGGATCTGGTTACCCACAGCCTGTTTCTGTCTCTGAGTATCTCCAAACCCAGTTACCTGGACATCGGAGCGAGCGAACCAATCCGCTTCAGTAACACCTTCCTGTTCTACGAGCGCGGATCAACCGGCGTACTGGTCGAACCGAACGTGGACCTGTCGGATAAAATCCGCCGATTGCGTCCTCAAGACAAACTGCTGGTCGCCGGGATCGGAGTCGATGACCTCGCGGAGGCGGATTACTACATCATGACTCACCCGGATTTGAATACCTTCGACAAGAGACAGGTGAAGCACCTGGAAGACACAACTGAACAACGTCTGGTCCGCGTGGTGAAGATGCCTTTGATAAACATCAATCGGGTGATGGTGGAGCATTTCGGAGGTTCAGCACCCGACTTGCTCTCCATCGACATCGAAGGGCTGGACTATGACGTACTCAAGACGCTCGACTACACCCGCTTCCGGCCAAAAGTGATCTGCGCGGAGACAATCATCACGGCAACAAACAAACACAATCCAAAGACGCCCGAACTGATGGCCGAAAAGGGGTATGAACTTCGCGGAATGACATACCCGAACATGTTCTTTGTCGACAAGCAACTGCTCCCGAAGTGACCAATTGCGCGCTGCGCAGTACGATACCTTCTCTCCCACTTGGCGTTTCAACGGGAAACCTGTGCGGGGGTGGTGTTTGGGCTAAAGACTGCTCGGACACCGCCCAAACACCACGCGCACAAGTTTCCCGTTGAAAGAAGGTTCCGCGCACATGCCACCCGACGACCCCACCGTTATCGAGTTCGATGTCCGAACTGATGAGATGCTCGTCAACATGGGTCCGCAGCATCCCAGCACGCATGGCGTGTTGCGTTTGGTATTGCGAACCGATGGCGAAGTCATCTCCGAAGTGACCCCGCACCTCGGCTACCTCCACCGATGCGCCGAGAAGATCGGCGAGAACGTCACGCCCATTCAGTTCATCCCGTACACCGACCGCATGGACTACCTCGCGGGGATGAACATGAATCTTGGCTACTCGCTGGCCATCGAGAAGCTGTGCGCACTGAAGATTCCCGAGAAGGCGCAAGTCATCCGCGTACTCATCTGCGAACTCAATCGCATTGCATCTCATCTCGTTGGAATGGGTGCCTATGGCCTTGATCTGGGTACGATCTCGCCGTTCCTCTACGCCTTCCGCGAACGCGAACACATCCTTGACCTGTTTGAAGACGTCTGCGGCGCGCGGCTCACTTACAGTTATCTCACCATTGGCGGCGCGCACGATGACTTGCCCGCGGGGTTCAACGCGCGTGTGAAGAAGTTCCTCGAATACTTCAAACCGCGCATTCCGGAGTATCACACGCTCTTGACGGATAACCACATCTTCGTGAAGCGCACCGGCAACATCGGTGTGATGTCGAAAGAGATGGCGCTCTCTTACGGTTGCACCGGACCGATGCTGCGCGCTTCTCTCGACCGCATGAAGGGAGACCCGTTCTGGGATTTACGCAAGACCGAACCGTATTGCGGCTACGAGCAATACACGTTTGATGTTCCGCTTCCACCCTTCGACCGCGCTCCTCCGGGCACGGTGATCGGCGACTGCTGGCATCGCTTCTACGTCCGCATGCTGGAAGTGGTACAGAGCATCCGTATTTGCGAGCAAGCCATCGAGAAGTACGATGCGATCCATGCCGAAGGCGAAAAGATAAAGGCGGAGTTCACGGCCCGCAAGCCGACACTCTCTCCCGACGACGCGAAGAAAGACGATACGAAGCTCGCGGAACTCATGAAGACGAAATACGCGCATCGCGTGGAACCTCCACGCCAGCTCACTCCGGGCGAATGTTATGTGGAAACGGAGTGTCCGCGCGGGCAGATGGGCTTTCATGTGGTTGGGCGGCCCGCGAAGGAAGGCGTGCCGTTGCGAGTTCGCGCGCGGTCGAGTTGCTTCACCAACTTGAGTGTGACGAACGAACTCTGCCGCGGATGTCTGGTCGCTGATGTCCCGGCCATCGTCGGCAGCATCGACATCGTCATGGGCGAGATCGACCGATGAGGTGGGGCGAAACCAGGAAAGGGTTCGTAACGAATGGTTGGGAGTGTGGGTCGCGTCTGGTAAGCTCATTTCACCACTATCTCTTCTCGGAACCGATTCATGAACAAATTGCCGCTGGCGCTGCTCGTCTTGCTGGTTGCGTTCGCAACCGCGCGAGCGGATATTGGTCCGCCGCCGGGGAAGAAGATCATTCCCGTCACCACGGTCGTTGAGGTAACCGATTCGTTCCCCGATTACGCCTTCTTCGAGATTTCGTGGTCGTCCACCCCTGGTCCTCCTCCTCACGGAGGCGCGTCGCGTTCAGTCACGCTTCACTTCTTCGTTCCTGGAAGTTCCATCAAGGACACCGGCGCTCGGCGCAGCGGAAGCAGGCTCTATGCGGTCCCGACGAGCGTCGCGGAGAAGCTTGGCTGGAAGGGATTTGCCGCCGATGCCGCGAAGAATTCTCCGACCGCTCACAGCACCGTATCCGCTGGGGATGAGCAGTGGTTTGAACTGGCTCGAAGCATCAACGCCGGAGAAGTGCCCGGCGCGATTGCTATTCCATTCGGAACGACCGAGGAAGCGCCGACGAATGACACACGCACCGCGATCACCGTCGAGTATCGCGTCGTGCGAACGCCCGCGGGCGTCGAATTCGTTCGTCCGGATGAACTGACCCCGACCGGCACGTGCGGCGAACGTGCCGAAGGCGGAAACACCGAATCGGAGTCCACGATCCCCTGGCGGTGGATCGTAGCTGGTGGCGCGGCTTCCGCAGCGCTTGTTCTTGGCGGAGTGTGGTTCGCGCGGCGGCAGTTCCGGCGACCCTCCACCCAACCCGTCGCGTAACAACCGCTGGCGGGTGTTTCTCGTCTGATATGTGATGGTTTCGCACACAAACTACCACCTCCGGGAGATCACAATGCACAGGTTCCTCCTCACGATGGTTGCCGGGCTGCTTTTCGCAAGCATCGCGTTCGCCGATGTACCACCACCGCCCCCGCCGAAGGGGAAGAAGTACGTGTCGGTGAGCCACGAGGTCGTCCTCGGTAAGGACGTAACCGGCTACGTCTTCGTGCGGCAGACCGCGACCGGCCCCGGCCGGCCGAAACTCTCCTACGAGAAGGTGCAATTCACACCGGGCAAGGCCGCGCCGGTACCCACTGGCAACCGGCGCACCTACGTCACCCTGTTCGCGGTGCCTCAAGATACGGCCAAGGAGTTCAAGGCCGACGCCGACCTGTTCGCCGCGCTGGAGACGAACAAGGTGAAGGGTGTTCATCGCATCGGCTTTGGAGGCACGGCCACTGTGTCCGACACCGTGAAGGGCGATTCGGTCAAGTGGACGCACACCATCACCGCCATCGACAAGGACGGCATCAAGCGGAAAGTCGAGGGTGAAGGAGCGAACGAACCGAAAAAGGGGAAGAACTCGCCAGAGGAAGAATCGCCACTGGCAAGCGCCCCGCGAGGCGGGCTGTGGGTCGCGGGACTGGCCTGCTTCGCCGCAATGACACTCGGCGGGCTGTGGATCGCGGGGAGAGGGAAGCGGAAAGTGTGACGCGGGGAGTGTGAACGTTGCTCTTTCTGGGAAAGTGGTCAAACCCTTCTGGTCTGTCTCCGTTTGAAGGGTAGCGGAACCTGTCGCTGAGTGTCTCCCGGACCCTTCGAGTACAATCGGAGAACGGGAGACACCTCAACCTCCGGAGCCACTCATGTACAGGACACTTGCGGTGTTAATTCTCAGCGCGCTCCTCGTGAGCGTCGCGCGGGCGGACATTCCTCCTCCGGCCGGGTTCAAGCGGGTCACGCTCAACCACAAGATTGAGACCGACAAGGAATACCCGGATTACCTGTTCTACACGGCCGCGGGCGAGAAGGTCACGCTGGTGAAACTCACGCCGAAAACGCCGGTGGTCATCTCTGGAGCCGCGGCTGGCGGTCGCTTCAAGACGACGCTCCTCTACGCTGTCCCGAAGGACGCCGGGAAGAACTACAAGAGCCAGAAGGAGTTCCACAAGGCGATCCTGGACGAGAATGTGAAGGGGTTGCTTCGAGCCGGCATACCCTTCAGCGGGATCACGGAAGTCAAGGTGAACGACACGCGAAAGGTTGTCGTCGAGCAGTGGAAACTGGAGAAGCTCGACAAGAAAGGTGAAGAGATCGTCATCAACCCGGTGAAGAAGGACAAGAAGCCGAAAAACGCACCGGAGGAAGAGGAAGAAACCGACGAACGCGAGTCTCCCACAACCGCGTACACCCCGCGCGGCGGAGTGTGGATCGCGGGGCTTGCCTGCTTCGCAGCAATGACACTCGGTGGGTTGTGGCTTGCGGGGAGAGGGAAGCGGAAAGTGTGACTCAAACTTGCGAGCGGAGTGACTTGCCGACGCGACGGCAGCGGGTATATTCGGTTTCGCCGATCCGTCCCTTGTCACTCGCCCGCAGGTACACATGGAATCCTGGTATTTCGTCGTCAATGGGGTGCAGACCGGCCCGGTGTCGATGGCCGAACTGAAGGAAGCGGCCGCAACCGGCAAACTCACCCCAGAAGACCTTGTGTGGCAGGAAGGCACCGCCGACTGGGTTCCGGCCCGCACGGTTGCCGGGCTGTTCCCCTCCACACCGCCAGTTCTTCCGCGCCCGACACCAGCTCAGCCGACCTACGGACTATCCCCACCTCCTCCGTCCTCGGCTCAAGCCGCGATGACGCTTCCGCCGACGGACGCCGAAGCGTTTTCACTCGACGATGAACCGGCCGGACCACCGCGCAAACCGCGCAACCGTCCGGCGGACCTCGGACCGGCAGCGGGAATGCCCGACTGGTTGAATCTCGTCCAGGTCTTCGCCCGCCGAGCGTTCACCACCAATCCGACCGCTTCCACCCCAACGCCAGACGAAGAGACCGCGCTGACTCGCTCCGGCGTGATGGACCCCACCGCGCGCAAGGTGGCCGTGTGGAGGAGGTCGATGCTGTTCGTCGCCGCGGTGCCCTGTGCCTTCGCCGCTCTGTTCAGCCTGATCGACGTGATCGCGATGGAGAAGAAGGAGCGAGAGCCATTCAGCGCCTTCGGCCTGTTCCTGTTCTACATCGAGGCGCTGGCCCTGTTCGCATTGCCGGTCGCCGCGGTTCTCGGAGCGCTCGCTTACGACCGACTGGCCGCGTCCGCGAAGTGGGTGCTGATCGGTGGTCTGGTGTCGCTCGCCACGCCGATTGCAGTCGCGTTCGTCCCCACAGACTGGCGGCTCGACGTGAAGACGGATAGCAGCATGACGGTGGCTCAGGCAGAGGAGATACGTACGAGCCTCGGTCTGCTCGTGGGAATCACCCTCTACATCACGCTCATGCCGACGGTGCTATCGCTGTTGCCCGCAGTATCGCGCGCGTGTGTGCGGGTGAAGTTATTCCTGCCCGAATCGCTCGCCCCCGGCTGGGGGCTAATCACAAGCATCCCGCTGTGCGTACTGCTGACGCTGGCCACGTTCGTGATGGTCTACCACGTCGCTGGCAACGCGCTCCTCATCCTCGGTTTGGTGTTGTGGATCGGAGCTCCGCTTCTGTACCTCTCGAAGTTCAACCTTCTGACGCGCCCCGTCACCTCGCCCACCGATCAGGATGCGATTGTCCGCACTTCGCTCATCGTGTTCGCCCTGATTCTGCTCGGCATGTTCTGCCTTGTGATCTTCTTGTTCACGGGCAAGTTCGGCGGGCTGACGATCCTGGGATTCGACGAGAAGACCTCAGCAACTCGGCCGTGGAACATTGGCCTCCACAAGATATGGATTGAATACGTCGGGCGGTCGCTGTTCCTCACGGTGTTCTTCGCGGACATCCTCGTGTGGGTGGCTCTGTCGGTGTGGCGTGAAGAGCGTGCATTCGCCGGGAGCCCTCAAGCGGCCACGTTCGACCAGACCATGAACGGCCTCGGCTCCGCCGTGCTTCCACGCGGAACACCACCCGCGCCGTGAGGCGAACGGCTCGGCGTCCGGAGTTCGTTGGCTGTTGCGAGTGCTACTGATCGTCCGTGGATTGATGGTCGGCATTTGGTACTGTTTGGAGACATGGCGAACACACATCAGGTTCTCACACGTTTTGGTGAACGGGTCCGCGAATTGCGGAAGAAAGCGGGCTTTTCTTCGCAGGAGGCCTTCGCCGATGAGTGTGGTTTGGATCGCACATACATCGGCGGCATCGAACGAGGCGAGCGCAACATTTCTCTGGCAAACGTCGCGCGAATCGCGAGCGCGTTGAAAATCACCATTTCTCAACTGACTCGCGGTGTCTAGCGTGGATCCAGCCGCCTACAACACGGTTCGCGCTGAGTTCCTGAAAAACAAGGGCGCTTCACTGATCCAAGTCGAAGAAGCCGTGACATTCGAGTTGTTGAGCGGATTGCTGCAACGCGCCAAAGCAATCAAGGCCGATTTCGATCTCGCGATTGCCCTGCGCATGTACTGGGAAGAGTACGCTCCGTTGCAACGGGGTCACAAACCACGCGAAGACGCATATCCGTGGGGCGAGGTCGGCGAGAAAGTGATTGAAGGACACCTCTATTCAGCGGCGAATCAACTTTACCCGGCGTTGCGATTCCCAGGCCTTCCGTACGGGCACGACGTTCGCTTTCTCACGAACACCGCGTTCGTCCAGATCGACGTGAAATCGACTGGTCCGACCGACAACGCCGATGAGATCGTGGCCAGTCCGAACCAGGTAACCGGCGAAGGTCGCCTTGTGAGTGGGTGGGTTCAACACAAGACACGGAAAGTGAAAGGGGATCAAAGCACGATCAAGTTCCGACCCGAACTGAGTCCGTTTGTGTTCATCGAGAATAAGCTCTACCCTGTCCTGACGTACTATGTCAAGGTTGTCTACTCCGTCCGTGCGAAAGGAGATCAACCGCTTGAATATGTGGAGTTGGCGTGCGTTCCCAATGGTCTGCTGATGTTCGACGGACCGAAGTACCACAAACGGAAAGGCCTGCTGATTCCCGGCAAGGACGAAGTAGAAGTGAAACGCAAGCGGACACGAATCCGCCTCGACCCGCTGAGCAAGATTCACGATTGGCGGTGTGTCAAGATGGTGCTGAAAGATGGTAAGTGGGGGTTAATCTACCGAAGCAGCGGGAAGGATGTTGTGTTGTCGGCTAAAACAACCGGCTCTTGAGGGACGCCACTTCCTTCTTGATCGTCTTCTCGGCCAACTTCACATATTCTGGTGTAATGTCGATCCCGATGAAGTGTCGCCCTTCGCGAAGGGCCGCGACTGCGGTTGTTCCGCTTCCCATGAAGCAATCAAGAACCGTGTCTCCTTCCGCTGTCAACATGCGGATAAAGCGTCGGGGCAGTTCGACCGGGAACTTCGCCTCGTGGTCGTCATTCGCGCGAACAGATGGGAACTGCCACACCTGCCGACTTCCCCACTGCGACCATTCATGCTCTTCCAGTCGATTCCGATCCACGGGTGTCTCACCCGGTTTCCAGAAGATGTAGAGGTCCTCGAACTCGCTCACGGAACGATACGAATTGCTGTGCCACTGGCTATTCGCCCAGGTGGGATCCTTGACCCAGATGCGCCGATCGTAGAGGTACAATCCCGCGTCATAGGCGAACTGGTCAAGCAAGTGACCCACAAGTTGTACGCGGGTTTGTGTGGTGTACTTCCCACCGCGAATGTTGTTCCCCTTGAGGCGACGATCAACGGTCTGCTCGCTGCAACCAAGTAAGGCCGCCAATTGGTAACGGTTGAACTCTGGGTGTTCTTGCTGAGCCTTCAGCACGTCTTCGCGGGTCACTGGGCTTTTCAACATCGTCAGATTCGGCGCTTGAATTCGAGGCATGCTCGAATCCTTAAAGCACTGAATATCCGCGATGTTCACGACGAGAAAACCACCCTTTGACAGCACTCGGTGATGTCTCTGGATCGTCTCCTGGAGGAGAGTCTTCCAAGTTTCAAACGTTGCGTTCTGCTCATATTTCTTACCAACGTGGTAAGGTGGGGACCAAACGCTCAGGGCGATGCTCTCGGGTGCGATTCGGTCGAGCAAGGTGGGTGCATCTCCGCAATGCACTTGGTCAATCTCTAGCCATTCGGTGGCTGTGAGGGGCATGTTCCTGTTCCTTCAGTGCAGTTAATCCATTGATGACGATAAGTAGCACAAGGGACTTTGTCAAGATGATAGTAGTGTTTCTTTGGCCACTATGCAATACCCGTGCTAATTCGACTTGCGGGTGCAACCGAACCGCTCAGTTCCCAACTGGTAAACGCTACCGCCCCGGGCGACGAGACCCGAGGCGGCGCGAGGAGGGTGCTTCCTGGTGTCTTCAAAGTAGTAGGCATTCGCTGGGTGCCGTTGCCTTTGAAGAACGGCACCCAGCGAATGCCTACTACTTTGTTCACGGGACGCTGGTAATCCAGCCGTCCTTGAGTTTCCCGTCGCGAGCGATGAAGTATTTCAGTGGCAGAAACGTAACCAGATCCTTGTGGTTGAGCACGAACGTCACGTTGTCGGGATTGAGCGTCTCCCACAAGTGCAGACCCACGAGAATATCACCCTTCTGAATCCCCGCGGTCGACGCGATCCCACCGGCCGCGACTTCGGTCACCAACAACCCGCCACGCAACTGTGGGTTCGCCTTCGCGACCGCATCCGCGCCGACCGGGTTAACCTTCACGCCCAGCCTCTTCCACACCGCGTCGACCGCTCCCAGAGGCATCTTCGCCGCTGGCCGAAGCACCAGCTCCAGGTCGGTCGCCTTGCCAGCACGTTTCACCCTCACCGGAATCTTCTGACCAGCCGGTTTCTCGATCAGGCCGCGTTCAAAGTCGATGGAAGTAATCACGGTCACGCCATCCACCTGCTCGATCACGTCACCGCCCTGGAAGCCCGCGGTCCCCGCGGGTGAGTTCGCTTCGACTTGTTCGACACTCACGCAACGCTTCGCAGCGCTCTCGGTCGCTTCGCGTGTCACGATGTCGCGAAGGGCCAGACCGTGGCGAATTCCGCTGCGTCGGCGAACACCGATCAAGTCCGCGGCTCGCGGAATGACAAAGTCAACCGGCAGCGCGAAGCCAATGTTCTGCGCTCCGGCCCGAATGGCGACATTCACGCCGACCACTTCGCCCAACACGTTCAAGAGCGGCCCGCCGGAGTTGCCGGGGTTAATCGGCGCGCTCGTTTGAATCAGCCCCTTGTAGCCCATGTCCTTGTTGAGTGTCACGTCGCGGCCCTTGTACGACACTCGGCCGTCGGTAACCGAATGCTCGTAGCCGAAGGCGTTGCCAATGGCGATGACCGATTCGCCCACCATGAGGTCAGACGAGGTGCCGAAGCCAATTACCGGCAGCGGCTTGGCGGGATCAATCTTGATGAGAGCCAGATCCGCTTCCTTGTCGGTGGCGAATACGCGAGCCGTGTAGCCGGTGCCATCGTGCAACCGCACGCGAAGAGTGCTGACATCATCGACGACATGGAAGTTGGTCAGGACATAGCCACGCGGATCAAGGATGATCCCGGTCCCCATGCCGTTGACTTTTTGCGGCTGCGGCTGGCGATTGAATGGGTCTTCGGGAGGCGTGATGGTGCGTTCGCTGTGAATGTTCACCACGGCCGGCTTCACGCGGTCGTAGACATCCACCACCTGATCGCGACGCTTACCGGGCGTGACATTCCGCTCGCCGGCTGCCGTGATCGGGATTTCGGAAAACGCAGGGGTGAAAGCGGCCAGGCTGATTATGACGATTGCAAGCCCGGCGGGGAAACGCAACCAACGGGTGAAGCGAACCAGAGAAGCGAGTGATGCCGATCGCATGTGGCCCCCTGCCAGCGGTGAGATTCCTTCCTGAAACGGCACACTTCTGTTCGGATTCCGCACACGAACCACTCCACGCACCAGACGCAAGGATCGCGAAGCCGCTCACCTCCGAGGCACACCTGTGCGACGCGTACACGGTGGCGCGAACGGAACGGTTGGCCGGATCGGAGAACCGTGCGGGCCAGACCGGTTCTGCGGCCGGTTGTCGCTTCTCGCGCTACCGACTAGGGTGATGACGGATCGGTACTTCAATGAATCTTCCCAGTTCACCGCGACTCGAAGAGAAGCGTGAGGTTGATATGGCCCGAACTCCGCGTATGGCGCAGATCGAAGCACTCCTGGCCGAAGACCCCGACGATGCGTTCCTGCGTTACGGACTGGCAATGGAACACGCCAGTTCCGGCGACGATGCGAGTTGCGTGAGTGTGCTTCGCGACCTCATTGCCCGCACGAAGGAGAATCCTTATGTCCCGGCGTTCCTTCAATGTGGTCAGGCACTCATGAGGCTCGACCGCGCGAATGAAGCCGCCGAAGTGCTCCGGCAGGGCATTGCAGCAGCCGGCCGAGCCGGCGACCTTCACGCTCAGGGCGAAATGCAGGGCCTACTCGCCAGCCTGGAGTGAACGGAAGAAAAGAGGTATAATTCGCCTGAAGAATGTCACGCAAACGCGAGGAGCGCATGGGAAAACACGTCATCAAGCCAAGTGCGGAGCAGACCACGCGACCCAAGCGAACGGTTGTCGTGTCCGATGGTGTGCGCGTCGTCATGGCCGGGTTGAGTCAGGCCGAGAAGGACGCAATCGAATCCGCGTTCAAGTCGTCGGCGACACTTCTGCGCTTGCCAGTCGAATACGTTGTCCATGCCCAGAGTGGTGACATGTATACGGCCCGCGTGACGGACGAGCTTCGGCTGGTGTACCAAATCCAGCCGGATCGAGTGGATGTAATTGACTTGCTCAGTGCGGGTGCGGTGGACTTCTTGATTGGGCCAAATATCGTGTCGAAACCCGGCGGTGAGTCGGTGACCAAAACCTGATTCTCTGTGGTCTGGCGCCCATGAAGCGATTTGACCCGTTTACGCTCGATCGGGTCGCGTTGCGGGACGAACTGTCCGCGTTCGAGAAACTTCTCGGACCGGACACAAAGGAACTTTCCGAACGAAACGACATCCTCCCGTTCTTCAAACGCAATCTCAACCTCGCCTCGCTCATCGGCTTCGCCAAGTCGCACCTCACATTTCCCGACGTCATCAAGACCGAGTTTCCACTCGTCGGGGATCATGCCTGTGACCTCGCTGTTGGCGAGAAACAGGACGGCAAGGGACTGTTCTGCTTTGTTGAGTTTGAGGACGCGGAGGCCGGGAGCATCTTCCGACAGGTCGCGAAGGGAACGCCTGACTGGTCCCCGCGGCTCGAACATGGTTTCAGTCAGATTGTCGACTGGTTCTACATCCTCGCAGACCAATCGCAAACAAAGCTGTTCCGCGATTTCTTCGGAACCGATCTCGCGGATTACTGCGGTCTCCTGGTCATCGGCCGGGATGGCTTTCTCGCTGAGTCAACGCATGCTCGGCTCCGTTGGCGTTCGCAGAACACTTTGGTCGGCGGAAAGCCAGTATCGATCATCACATTTGATCAACTGTTGCGAAATCTTCGTGCTCGCGTCGAATTGTGTTCCAAACCGGCTGACTCGCAGAAACACGTTCGAAGACAGAAATCCGGCACCAGAAGCCGCCGCAAGCGTAAGAAGTAAGCAATCTCTTCCGAGGATTCCCCGATGCTCCGCTTCGTTCTTCCGCTCGTTGCCTTGCTCGTTTGCCCACTCGTCGCGAGCGCGGAGGGCATCGATAAGGACAAGCTTGCCGAGATCGACACCGCGGTGGAGGCCGCGATCAAGCGCGGGAATTGCCCCGGCGCGGTTGTGGTCGTTGTCCATGCCGATGTGGTCGCTTACCGCAAGGCGTTCGGCAAACGCGCGGTGAAGCCGGGCGAAGTCGCGATGACCACAGACACCGTCTTCGACATGGCCTCGCTTACCAAGCCCATCGCGACCGGCACTTCCCTCATGCTTCTCATTCAACAAGGCAAGTTGAAGCCCGAGGACCTCGTCAGCAAGCACTGGCCGGAGTTCGCGCAAAGCGGCAAGAAGAAAGTCACCATCGAACACCTTCTGCTCCACACCTCCGGGCTGACTGCGGATAACGCCATCGCCGATTACGCCGATGGTCGAGTGAAAGCCATCGAGCGTATCGCGGCGTTAAAGCTCGAAGCGCCCGCCGGTACGAGATTCCGCTACAGCGATGTCGGATTCATCGTGCTCGGCGAGTTGGTGGAGAAACTCGGAGGCATGCCGGTCGACAAGTTCGCAAGCAAACACGTCTTTGAGCCGCTCAAGATGACCGACACGGGCTTCACACCAGGCGCAGCACTCAAAAAGCGAATCGCGCCGACCGGATTACGAAACGGGAAGATCATTCTGGGCGACGTTCACGATCCGCGCGCCTTCAAGATGGGCGGAGTCGCGGGGCACGCGGGGCTATTCTCCACCGCCGACGACCTCACGAGATACTGCCGCATGTTGCTTCGCGATGGCGAACTCGATGGTGTGCGCATTCTGGACGCGAAGACGGTGAAACTCTTCACGGAACCGCACGAAGTTCCGCTCTTGAACAAGGACAAGACCCCGGCGAAGGGTCTGCGTTCATTCGGGTGGGATGTGGACACGAGCTACTCGGCTCAGCGTGGCAACCTGTTCACGAAAGGCGAAGGGTACGGCCACACAGGTTTCACGGGAACGAGTGTGTGGATTGATCCGGGAACCAAGACGGGCATCATCGTGCTGACCAATCGCGTCCACCCCGACGACAAGGGGAACGTGACTCAATTGAGGCGCGAAGTGGGAACAATCGTGGCCGCGGCCGTGGGGAAGAAGGGAAAATGATCGGAGCCGCGACCGTCAGGGAGCGCAAATCAGAGCCGCGACCGTCAGGGAGCGCAAATCAGAGCCGCGACTGTCAGGGAGCGCAAATCAGAGCCGCGACCGTCAGGGAGCGCAAATCAGAGCCGCGACCGTCAGGGAGCGCAAATCAGAGCCGCGACCGTCAGGGAGCGCAA
>JAKEEV010000199.1 GCA_022616395.1 Planctomycetia bacterium
AGCTTCGCGGTGAAGGTGTATTTCTTCTTCTCCTCCGTCGTGCAGGTGTGTTCCTTTGTCACTTCCGTTTCGCCCGCGGTCACTTTGAACTTTGCCAGTTCTTTGAGTGCCTCCGAACACGACGCCTCGACCGTGACCTTGTACTCGCCGTCCTCCGGGATTGTGACATCTCCCGTCGCGGTGCCGTTGGTATAGAAGAAGAAGCGTTCTTCGTTGTCGTCGTAGCCGCCGAGGTCCACTCCTCCTTCAAACGCACACTTCCACTTGAACTTCTTCAGGTCGATCTTCGTGTCGTCTGCCGCGAATGCCGAACCGCTCGCCAGCGCAAGTGCCAACACGAAACACGTGAAGCGAATCATTGTCGGAACTCCCAGGAAGAGATGTTGTCAACGCATCCACATGAACACCGTCAGCCCACCGAGGATCATGGCGAGAGCGGGGGCGAAGAGATTGATCCACCGGTCGCGGTGAATCCTTCGGCGCAGTTCCTCGATCCGCACGGCCAGGTCGTCGATGTCCGCACGCAATTTCGCCGTCTCCTCGGCGTTCTCGCGTGCCATCGCCTGCACCTGGTCGAGTTGAGCCTGGAGCCGGGCACTCTCGGCTTCCAGTTCGCGAATCCTTCGCTCCAGGTCCGCGACCTCATCGAAGTTGGGGTCGAACTCGTTCTCGCTGTCGCTGTCATCGAACTGGCTCATGGAAAAACTCCCCCGGAGTTATCCGCCGATGGGTTGAGTAGGTCTGGCGAGCCGAGGTGGGCTGTTTTCGGAGCCGCGACCGTCAGGGAGCGTTCTTCGTCAAGCGCTCCCTGACGGTCGCGGCTCTGATTTGTGCCGCTCGGCTCGCCGCACCTTCTCAACCGCCGATGGCGTGCATGGTGCGGTCGGGTTTCACGAATGTCGCGGCGTTGATCTCGTGACCTTCCCACTTCGCCCACACGCTTTGGCGAATCGTCTCCGCGAGTGCCTCTGTATCCATACACGGTTTGCGAAGCTGCTCCCTGACATCTGTTTCATCCAGAGCGAACAGACAGTTGCGGAGCTTGCCGTCAGCGGTCAGGCGAAGACGGTTGCAGTGGTGGCAGAAGGGCCGCGAAATCGAAGCGATCACGCCCACGGTTCCGCCCAGGATCCCGAAACCGTCGCGATACGTGTAATCTTGCGCTGGGGCCGAAGGGTCCGAGTTCGCTGGCACCAACTCAGCGACTTCGCGACCGATGAGTTCGAGGATTTCATGCGCGAAGAACACCTTTTCGCGCTCCCACGAATCCGCACCAATCGGCATATACTCGATGAATCGAAGTTCAAAACCGTTCTCTCGACAGTAGCGGGCCAGAGGAACGACATCGTGCTCCGCGAATCCGCGAATTGCCACCGCGTTCACCTTGATCGGAGCAAAACCGACTCGCCTGGCTTCGGCAAGCCCTTCAAGAACCTTCTCCAGTCCATCGCGGCGAGTGAGAGCGCGGAAGCGCGTTGGGTCGAGAGTATCGAGCGACACATTGAGCCGCTTCAGTCCCGCGTCGAACAATTCCTGTGCATGATCGGCGAGAAGAAGCCCGTTAGTCGTTAAGCCAATGTCCTTGATTCCGGGAACATCAGCGAGCATCCGGGCGAGCTTGTGCAACTCCTTGCGCATCAGCGGTTCGCCGCCGGTGAGCCGAATCTTGTCGATGCCGAGCGGAGCGGCCACGCGAACGAACGCGGTGATCTCCTCGAACGTGAGCAACTCGGACTTGTCGCGGAACGTCACTTCTTCCGGCATGCAATACGTACAGCGGAGGTTACAGCGGTCGGTGACCGAGATGCGAAGGTTGTTGTGAATTCGACCAAAAGAGTCAGTGAGGAGTGAGCGTCGAGGCGTAAGCCCGACGGTGGTAAGCGGTGCGGGCGGACCTTCGGCGGGGTCTCTCTTGCCGAGCATCGGTAGTGGCCGCTTTGCACTCATTGGCTCTGTACTCACCACCCATTACCGTCGGGCTGACACCTCGACGCTCAGGAAAATACCGTCGGGCTGACACCTCGACGCTCACGAATTCCACACCTTGATTGCCGGTTCCGCGAGGTTGTGGTGATTGAAGCTCAACACGCTGAGAGTCGCGGTTCCGAGCAAGAGCGAACTGGCGAGCAACACCGGCTGCCCGATCCATCGGCAGCCGAGTACGCGAAGAATGTGCCCGTGCGCGAAGCAAATCACGTTGCCCGTCAGCGTCTTTAACTTGGCGACGAGTCGATCCACACGAGCCGCGACTTGCTCAGGCGATTCGCCACCCGGAGCGCCGTCGCGAAAGAGCAACCAGCCGGGGTTCTTCGCGCGGATCGCAGCGGAAGTTAGCCCCTCGTATTCTCCATAATGCCATTCGAGCAAGTCCGGCTCAAGCTCCGGGGCGAACCCTGCCAGTTCCGCCGTGCGTCGGGCACGCGAAAGCGGACTGCTGAAGACGCGAGTGAACGTCAAGCCCGCGAGTCGCTCCTTGAGGTTGCGAGCGCTCTCTTCGCCTGTGGGGGTCAACGGCAAGTCTGTGCGGCCGGTGTGCTGACCGGACTTCGACCACTCGGTTTCGCCGTGTCGGGCAAGGTGCACGGTCGGCAAGTCGCTCATGGTTGGTTATCCGGGGGTGTCAACCCCCGGCTCGCCTGGGTGGTTTGGTGGACCCATTCCGCGGTTCCATCCGGCGCGTTCTCTTTCTTCCAGATGGGAACGAGTTCCTTGAGTGTGTCAATCGCGAATCGGCATGCCTCGAACGCTTCGGCTCGGTGCGGGCAACTGACCGCGACCGCCACGCTCACTTCGCCGACTTCGAGCCGCCCCAATCTGTGAACCATCGCGATCTCGCCGACGGGCCACCGCCTGCGCACTTCGGCTTCGATCTCTGCCAGTTTCTTTTCCGCCATTGGTGGGTAGGCTTCGTAATCGAGAAACACAGTCACTTGTTCGCCGGTGAGGTCGCGCACTGTGCCGAGGAACAGCACAACCGCTCCGCAACTCGGTGAGCGCACGCTGTCCGTGAGCGTGTGGTAATCAATGGGTTCGCGTGTGAGCCGGAACATAGTGACAGTATACCGACCTTCAGCCGCCACTCACGGGAGGAATGATCGCGAGTTCATCGGAAGGCTCAAGTGGGCGGTCGTTCTCCGCGAGTTCGTGATTCACCGCGATGCCGGAGCGTCCGAGCAAACTCCGCGCGAGGGGGAATTGCTTGCCGAGGGCGCGGCGAAGGTCCGCCACTGTCGCTCCGCCCTCAAGTTCCACTTCCGCGACATCCGTTCCGGCCAGATCGCTTATCGCGGCGAAGAATTTTACGCGGTAGGTCATTGTTAGTCGCTCACCAGTTCACCCAATGGGCGGTGGAAGCGCGGTTCGAGTTCGGGAAGCAGACCGTAAGCATACGCGAGATACTGGACCGGGTGGAGTGTTCGTTTGCCGCTCCCTTGCTCCATTTGCATTCGGCAGGCACTACATTCCGTTGAACCGAACAGAACACGTGGGCGGTTGAGTTCCTCGAACATCGCGGCACCCGCGGCCAGAGACGCCTTGTAGTTCTCGGCCTTCAAGCCCCACGTTCCAGCCATGCCGGAGCAGCCCGCATCTATCGTATGCACGTGAAGCCCTGGAATGAGCGACAATAGCCCCGGCGCGCTCGTCGGCCCGCGAAGCGCCTTCAAGTGGCAAGGAATGTGATGACCGAGTGTGAGATCAACACGCTTGAAGTTCGTGCGCAGTCGCTTGGCAGCATGAAGCTCTCCAAGATAGGTTGTGAGTTCGACCGTGTGAGATGCGACCGTCGCCACGTCCGGGTCATCCAGGATGTCGAGGTAATCTTGCGAGAGCATCAGCGCGGAGGTTGGTTCCAGGCACACGATTCGGTAACCTTCGCGCGTGAGGTCCGCGAAGACTCGCACGTTTCGCCTGGCGGCGTCGCGCGCCGTATCGAGATCGCCCTGAGCCAGGGGAGCGATCCCGGAGCCGACTTGCCGCCGAGGAACGAACACTTCGATGCCGTGATGCTGCAACACCGCGACCGCGGCCATTCCGATGAGCGGATCGTTGTAAGCCGCGAACACATCCACGAAGAGCGCGACCTTCTCATTGCGGAATGCGGAAATTGGAATGCGGAATGACGAGAGTGCGTCTTGGATTTCGGCTCCGCGATCCGCACTCCGCGCTCCGCGCTTCTTTGTAAGTCCGGCTCCGCGCGCTCGGCGGAAGAAATTGCGAAGCCAGAACGCGGGCAATCGACGGTGACGCGACACTCCGAGCAACTTCTCCATCAGCCAGCGGACAGAACGCAGTCCGAGCAGGCCATTCACCAGCGGGGCGAAGTTGCTTCCGGTCGCCGCGAACGCTTCGGTGCGAGATAACACCCAGTCAGCTCGGTCGAGTCCGTGTTCGGCCTGATGGCGGGCTTTCGCTTCGAGCATCAGCTTGGGGATGTTTACGCGGGCGTCGCACTCGTCTCGGCACATCTTGCAATTCACGCAGAGGTCCGCGATCGCCTTCACCTCATCGGGCGTTGCGGCAGTTGGATCGGTCAGCACTCGAAGCAGATTGGCCTTTGTGCGCGGAGTGGCTTCTTCCTTCCCGGTTGCTCGAAACACCGGGCACATGCGTTCGGGAGTCGTTCGCGTGCGGCAATCACCACAACCATTGCAGCGGGCAACCTCTGCTGTTGGCGTGCTTGAAGCCCACATCAACAGAGGAGACAGGAGACGGGAGACAGGAGACAGTTCAGAATTCGCTACTCCTGATTCTGTTGTCTGCCCTGTTTCCTGTTTCCTGTTTCCTGTTTCCTGACTTCTGACTCCTGACTTCTGACTGTCTTCTGATCTCTGATCTCTGTCCTCTGTTCTCAGTCCTCTGATCTCTGGTCGCAGGGGCCAGGCTTCGCGACTCGGATCGGGGCCGACGATCTTGCCGGGGTTGAGGATGTTTTTCGGGTCGAAGATGCGTTTGAGTTCGCGGAAGACGGGCACGAGCGGGCCGTATTGACGCTCGACCCACGGCGTTCGTGCGATGCCGGTTCCGTGTTGCGTGCTCACCGTGCCTCCGAGCGACAGAGCCAGCCCGTGGACGGCTTCGGCGAGCGGCCAGAGCTTTGCGCGGTCGGTGGGGTTATCCAAATCGATGAGCGGGCGCGTGTGAACTTGACCGGTGAGCGCATGAGCGAGGAACGTGCCGCTCACTTCAAATTGCTTGAGGATGTCTTGCACGCGGGTAAAGAACTCCGGCAGCGAGTCGGCGGGAACGCCAACGTCTTCAACGAACGCGACCGGCCGCGGACCGCCAGAGGCGTACAGCCCCGACACGGCCGCTGATCGCACTCCGCGAATGCGCGCTGTGCCGTTCGGGTCGCAGGTTGGTTCGGCCAACAGTCGAAGAATGTGCTTTCGGCGGAGAGATTCGATCGCGCCCCAGGCGCGCTCGGTTGCAGCGCGCTCGGTCTCTCCTTCAAACACAACCAACAGAGCTGCACCAACAACCGTGAGCGATGCTTCGCGTGCGACCGAGAGCAATCGTCTGTCGAGCAAGTCGCACGCAACCGGCCCGAACGCGCGCAGATCCAGCCCGGCTCGCACTGCTGCATCCAAAGTGGGAAAGCCAATCAGAGCCAGACAAGTTCCACCGGCCAGCGGAACCGTTCGCAACGTGACTTCCGTAATGACCGCGAGCGTTCCTTCGGAACCAACGAGCAGCTTCGCCAGATCGACTCCGCTTGGCGTGAGAACTCCATGTAACTGATAGCCGCAGCGGTCGAAGGGCGTTCGGGTGCGCGTGATCGCGATTCGCTCCGCGTTCGCTTTCAGAAGCTTGGTGACTTCTTGATGAATGGCATTACGTCGGGAGTCGCCGTCATTCGTCATTCGTCCTTCGTCATTTGTCGAGCATTCCTGGTGTGCGTTCGTCCTCGAAGAACCAATGACCAATGACGAATGACCACTATTCCACACCACTCCCAGTCCCGCGACATAGTCTCGCGTGTAGCCGTGGTGGAATGAGTTGCTGCCGCTTGCGTTTGTCGCGACCATTCCGCCGAGAGTGCAAGTCGCGGAACTGGCCGGGTCCGGGGCGAACCGTCTGCCAACTTTCGCGAGAGCCGC
>JAKEEV010001276.1 GCA_022616395.1 Planctomycetia bacterium
AGAGTGCTCAAGCCTTGCGACCGGCCAGGCGCCGCAAGCAGGCCTGTCGGGAACGGGTTCGACAGAGAGTTCGCGGGAGTTACGCCTCCGTCGGTGGACGCGACATATCCGGTCAGCACGCTGAAGCCGTTGTTGTTTCCCGTATCGGCGGTAGGCAGATAGTAAAGACCATATCCGCCCCGCAGCACCGTCTTGGCCATCATCTGGTAGGCGACGCCGACCCGAGGCTGGAAGTTGTTCAAGTCGCGCTTGAAAGGCAGGCGGTTGTTGGAATCGGTGAAGAGCAGACCGCCTTTCACGTTGTAGCCCGGAACCTGGAACGTGCTGTTCGACGTCAGGTCAAAGCCGCGATTCTGTTGATCGTAGCGCTCCGTCCACGGACTTTCGTAATCCCAGCGGAAGCCCAGGTTGACGGTCAACCGCCGCGCCAACCGCCAGTCGTCCTGAATGAACGCAACGTAGTACCTGTTGGAATAGGCAGGAGGAGCGCGCCGGTCGGACTCCCCGCTCTGGGGGAAACCGAGCAGCAGCGACGCGAACGCATTCCCCGACGCCGCGTCGCCCGCCAGCGGATTGCGCTGCGTGTAGTTCTTGCGGAAGTTGAACCGCGCGAACGACGACGTCGGATTGTCCTGATTGTTGAACATCACGCGATACTCGGCCCCGAACTTGAGTGAATGATTGCCCACCACCTTGTTCAAGGTTTCGGCCGCCGACCACGTGTCGCTGAAGGTGAACTGGCTGCCGTTGTTCCGCTGCGGACCGAACGCCGTGTAGTCGGTGTAGTCAATTCGTGGAAAGAATTTGCGCGGAAGCTGCGACACCAGCGACGAGGGGAAGCCGAGCGTCGTGGGGTCGAATCCTTCACCGTACTGCTGGATGGCGAACTGATGCCGGATGTACCCGGCGCGGAAGCTGGAGATGAACGTCGGCGACAGCGTGGATGTGAGATCGAAATTGCCGCCCTGGTTGATGCGCCAGTGCGAGTACCACGGCGCAGCTTCATGTTTGAATCCGGCGTCGGAGTTCACCTCGTGGCGGTTTCCGCGCACGTAGCGCGAGAAAAACCGGTGCTTGTCGTTGATCACCTGGTCGATGCGCACGATCTGCTGATCGTACTCGTCTGTCACGGTGTTCGGGCTGACAATCAGATTTTGCAGGTTCTGCGCATTGATCCCGAGGCTGGTCGGTGTGGGGATATAGTCGAGGAGCTTGCGCGAAACCGCGTCGACCCGGTTCGCGGGAATCAGGTTGCCCGCGAACGGCTGGCGCGGGGATCCGCTCAGCGGATCGTAGATGGTGATCGGCTGTAGGTTCGCTTGCAGCGTCCTCGAGAAGTCCCCCGCGCGCTGCTCCACCGTCGGAACGGTGTAGCTCTGGGGGAAAGGAATCGCGCTCTTGATCTTCTCCCATGAGTACATAAAGAACGTCCTGTTGCGCCCGTCGTACAGCTTGGGAAGCACGACCGGCCCGTGGACCACCACACCCGGCTGGCTCCAGCGGAACGAGTTCCGTTTGGCGCCCGAAGCGTTCGACTCGAAGGCGTTGGCGTTCAGCTTGTCGTGGCGGAAATAGTCATAAAGGGCTCCGTGGAGTTCGTTCGTGCCGCTCTTCAGGCTCACGTTAATCACGCCGCCTCCAGTGCGACCATATTGAGAGTCGTACGTATTACTTGAGAGTACCGAGTTCCAGCCCGTCAGTCAGCCTAGGTTCCGCGATTCATATGGTCGAGTGATTGCGCTTCCATGCGCTCAAGGGGTTGCACCGC
>JAKEEV010000200.1 GCA_022616395.1 Planctomycetia bacterium
GTCTGAACCACTCCCCCCATACCCACATATCGGAATTGCGTTTGCTCCAACCGCAGCCCTTCGTGAACCTGGAAGTAGCGCCAGCCGGCCAGCCCGTTGAGCTTCACGTGCTTGCCATCGTGCAGGTTCGCCACGCCGTTAATTTCCCATCCCTGCACGCGAACGGATGTGGACGCGGAGAGGAACGAGTGAGTTGCTCCCAGCTGAGCAAGCGCGAGGATTTCGTCCCGACCCGTGACGGCGTTCGTATACGGCAACCCGAAACTTCGTATCGGACCTGTGACGTTCGACAGATTCTCGCGAAACGTGCGTGTGCCGAGGAAGAAGTACACCACTTCAAACCCCGCGGTCTGCTCGGAGTTCACCGAATAGCCAAGCGTGAATCGCGCTCCCGCGCTTGGCTCCGTGTCAAGTGACTGACCGCCGATGATGAGTAAAGTTCCCCGCTGACCGAGCGCTGGCTGCGCGCCGGAGCGTGTGCCGAACACGATCGGAGGCACTGGTTGACGCATCGGCCACCAGAAGAGCAACTCCAGACCATCCCACGCGGGACCAAGTGGCCCGCGAACACGTTCCGGCGCGATGGCTTTGGCTTCGGGAATTGTGATCGGCTCTGGTACGGGCAATTCGATCTCCGGCGGACCAACCATCGTGAGCGGTCTCGACACTTCCATTCCACCCGGAAGAGAAGTCACTTCCCCACCGCCAACCGGAACCGTATTCGACACCGCTTGACCGGAGAGTAGAGTTGCTGGCGCTGATGGTGGTGCGGCACTCGGCTGGGCGACGAGCGGCCCGGTCACGATGGCGAAAGCGATCACGGCGAACACCGTGCGCATACCTGCTCCTCGACAATGTTCTTGGCTCGTGTGTATTGCGAAATGTGAAGACGCTGTCCAGAGGAACCCTGCTCGCGGTAGGATGGTTACCAGAGAACCGTGAACAATCCAACCGCAAGAATCCACGATGAACCACCCAATTTGCGGCGATGTGCCCCCTTCTCCCGGCTTTCCCGTCTCGCGACCGCGCCGGTTGCGCTACAACCCGCTTGTGCGGGAGTTGGTTCGCGAAACCGAGCTATCTCCGCGCGACCTGATTCTTCCGCTCTTCGTGCGCCCAGGCAAAGGCGTCCGTCAGGAAATTGGTTCGATGCCGGGAAACTTTCAGTTAAGTGTGGACACGCTCGTGGATGAAGTCGGCGCAGCCCGCGAACTGGGCATCAAGGCGTTCATTCTCTTTGGCATCCCCGAATACAAGGACGCGACCGGCTCAAGCGCCTTGCGCGACGAAGGAATCGTGCAGCAATCGCTCCGCGCGCTTCGCAAGGCACACGGAACGGATGTGCTACTCATCACCGACGAATGTTTCTGCGAGTACACCGATCACGGGCACTGCGGAATCCTCTGCGAACATGGCGGCAAGCTCGATGTGGACAACGACGCGACTCTGACCATCCTCGCTCAGCAATGCGTCAGCCACGCGAAGGCCGGGGCTGATGTGATTGCCCCAAGCGGCATGATGGACGGCATGGTGAAGGCAATCCGAGGGGGACTCGATGACGCGAACTTCACCGACATCCCGATTCTGAGCTACGCGGCGAAGTACGCGAGCGGGTTTTATGGTCCGTTTCGAGAAGCTGCGGAAAGTCCGCCTCAATTCGGAGACCGCAACACTTACCAGATGGACCCGGCCAACGGAGACGAGGCTCTGAAGGAAGTCACTCTCGATTTGGCCGAAGGCGCGGACATGATCATGGTGAAGCCGGCGCTGTCGTATCTGGACATCATCCGACGGGTAAAGGATAAGTTCCGCGTACCCGTGGCGGCTTACAACGTGAGCGGCGAGTTCGCGATGGTGAAGGCAGCAGCGGCAAAGGGCTGGATCGACGAGCGCCGAGTGACGCTGGAGATACTCACGAGCATCCGCCGAGCCGGCGCCGACATGATTCTGACCTACCACGCCCGCGATGTCGCGAAGTGGGTGAAGTGAGTAATATCGTTTGCGAATGCTCTGGCTTCTTGAAGTGGTGCAATCCATGCCGCAGCTCGTTGGTCAGCAGTGCGCGAATTGCGGGGAGCGCATCAGTAACGAACTGGAATCCGCCTTTTGCGAGCAGTGCGGCAACCCGGTTCATAACCGTTGCCGGGCGCCTGGCGATACGGCCAATCCGTACACGTGTCCGGTGTGTGGCACTGACCTTGCGGCAGCGACCCGCCGCGCAGAGGAACAAGAACGGCAGCAGCGCGAAGAAGAAGCCAAATGCCCTCCCCCGCCACCGTTAACAATGGATTATGCGTTACAAGTGTATCGATTCCGGTACGCGATTCTCGCGATGTGCGGGGCGCTTGTCCTCGGCTTCATGGCGATCACTCTCGGTGAACTCGTTGCCGGCATCGGCGCGATTGTCGTCGGTGTCGTGATCGCTGGCTTCATCGCTATTGCGACTCGCGGCCGATGATGGCAGCAGCCGACATCTCCCACGTCACACAGGGGAAGTATCTCCGCTTTCTTGGGGCGTTCCGGTACTCGACGGAGGAACAGGTATAGTGGGTTGAACTGTGTTGGGAGTTCCCTTCTTACCCCCAAACATCGCGAGACCAAGTTTCAGCCGCGCCTGTTTCCAAACTTGCTCAACTTCGCTGTCCAGCATCCCGAGTTCTTCCGAGATTGACGAATATGGAACACTCAGCATCCGCCGGCGAGCGACCTCCAACTCCAGGTCGTCGAGTCGCGCGAACGCCACGGAAATTCGCGCGAGAACCGCGTCGCGATTGAAAGGCGGCGAGGGAGGCGGTTCCAGTAGTGGCCCCGCTTCCGTGATTTGAAGCGGGGGGCTTTTGGGACGCAGTTCGACAGACGGAAGAGGCGGCGCCCCCGCGAGTTCCTCTTGGCTGCGCAACTCTGTCATCTGCGGACCGAGGTTCGGGCACGGTCCGCTGAGTGGCGGATCCCATCGGCGACTTCTGCGACTCATGGCTACCTCTGCACGTAGAAACCTGTTTCGCCCAGAACGACAAACCTTTGCCCTCGCCAGTTCGGCTGAGCTTCGCGGATAAGTCGAATCGAGTAACGCCCCACGCCCTGCAATCGGATGTTGATGACTCGGAACACGTGGTCGCGAACAACCTCATGACGTTGGAAGTTCACACGGAACGGACCGAATCGCACGGCCTGTCGCCCCTGCTTGGTGGGCGAATCCAGCCACCGGATCGAGACGAAGAACTCGGTCTCTTTCGCTCTCTCCAAGTAGAGCCGCGAGAAGAGATCAAGCCTGCCTATGAGTCGGGGAAACTCGGCGTCTGCGGGAACTTCATACCAGTAGTCCACGCCCAACAGGTTTGACGTCGGATGTGAACCCGACTGACTCACCGTTGCAGCGGCAAGAAACGCATGAACCCGCACTCGTCGGCTCATCGGGCGATCTCCGCAACGCAATTCAGTCTATACCATTGCTTTCAGGGGTACAATTCGCTCTGCGTTTGCTCTGAACCGCTATCAACGTTCCGGTGTCTATCCAACTATGAGCAACGGAATGATTGAGATTGACGGTTCGGAGGGTGAGGGAGGCGGGCAAATCCTGCGGTCGGCGCTGACTCTGTCGATACTCACCAAGCGGCCGTTCAAGCTCGTAAACATCCGCGCGAATCGATCCAGGCCCGGACTTCAACCGCAGCACCTCATGTGCGTGCGCGCTGCGGGCACTATCGCGGGCGCGCAATACAAGGGCGCGTCGGTTGGTTCGGCGGTTCTGTACTTTGAGCCGGGCGCGGTGAAGTCTGGCAACTACAGGTTCAGTATCGGCACCGCGGGAGCAACGAGCCTCGTTCTGCACACGCTTTACCTTCCGCTGGCGCTTCGCGGGGATAAGCCGAGCGAAGTAACCATCACCGGAGGAACGCACAACGAACACGCTCCGTGCTATCACTTCCTCGAAACAACTTGGGCCGCGTACCTGGCCCGGCTGGGTATCAAGATTGAGTTGGAGATGATTCGGCCCGGTTTCTATCCGCGTGGAGGAGGCGAGATCCGAGCCATCGTGCATCCGTGTTCTCGAGTGAACGGGATTTCGCTCCTGAGTTGCCCGGAGCTGACCACCGCGGGCGGGTTCAGCGCGTATGCTGGCTTGCCGGAGTCGGTCGGCAAGAAGCAAGCTCGACGGTTAAGCGTGCGGCTGAAGTCGGAAGGAGTGGAGTCGCACATTCCGGTCGAGGAGTGGGAGGCCGCGAATCCGGGAAGCGTCGCGGCTGTGATCTTCCGACAGGCGCCGGTCCCTCCGCTGTTCTTCGGACTTGGCGAGCGCGGAAAGCCCTCGGAGAGAGTGGCCGATGACGCCGCGGATGAAGCCATCGCCTTCCGCGACTCAAAGTGCCCGGTCGATCCTCACTCGGCGGATCAACTGCTGCTTCCGCTGGCGTTCAGCAGTGACGCGAGCGAGTACAAAACCTCCGAAATCACGCGGCACCTCACCACTAACATTGAAACTGTCCGCAAGTTTGTGGATCGTACCATTCAACTGGAAGAGAACGAGGGTAAATCCGGCTCTGTGCGGATTGCGCAGCAGGTATAATGCACCCAATGTCCAGAACCTCGCAAGACCTGACGATGCAGATTGCCCAGGTGGTGCCCTGCACTGAAGCCGAAGGGCCGGGGAAGCGGTTCGCGGTGTGGTTCCAGGGGTGCCCATTGCGCTGTCCCGGTTGCTGCAATCCGGAGTTCCTCCCTTTCAAGGGAGGAGAGACAAAGACGCTTCGTGAAATGGTCGAGTGGATGAAGCGAAGTCAGGAAGAAAACGATGTTGAAGGGATCACGCTTCTGGGTGGCGAACCGACCGCACACGCACTCGCGGCAGTCGCTCTCGCTTCCGCTGCCAGGCAACTGAGTTTGTCCGTGATGGTCTTCAGCGGGTACACCCTCGAAGAACTCCAAGCACGACCGGAACCCGAAGTCGCGGAGTTGTTGACTCTCACGGACATTCTGGTTGATGGGCCGTACATTCGAGAAGAACCCGACACGGACCGTCGGTGGATCGGTTCGCGAAATCAGCGCATCCACTTCCTTACAAGTCGCTACTCTTACGATGAGCAGTGGCAAAAGAAGAATACGCTGGAGATTCGCGTTGATCGGAATGGGGTCACCGTCAATGGTTTTCCGGCCGCGAATGCTGTAGGCTTGTGGAAAGGCTGGAAGAGGAAAAAGCCCCTTCCACTGGCAACCGTGACTCCGCCGCAGGAGAAGAACCCGCAATGACGCGCACGGCCGCACCAACCCCTCGACCGCAAGAACCAGACGGGCCGCGGCAGGTGTCGAAGTTCGAGTTCAACCTGCTCCGCATCCTCCGGTTCCTTGTTGGGCACTTCCCCGCCGATCAGGGGTTGGGTCTGGTGCGAGCTGCGGCCACGCGGCCGGAGTGTCTCACTCATGACGCGGTCACACTGGTGAAGGACACGCTGGGCAAGGCGAGTGTGTTGTTCCTGACGCGCGCGGGTGGCTGGCGGAACGATAAGTATTTGCGGAAGAACACCCCAACACCCGGTCGCGTGTGGGATCGCATCCCGCTCGATGAACGAGTGCTGGAGTTCTCCAAACCGGTGCTCGAATTCCTTCTCTGGTTGACCGCGGAGAAAGTTCACGAAACGAAACAGGCCTGGGATGCTGCCCCGAAAGCCCTCACACCAAGTGATGAACTCTTCTTCTGGCTCGCGTTCGATCAGATGCGGAGTGATCCGGACCTGCTCGCGGTGCTGAGGAAGAAAGACGCCTTCCGGCTGAACCCGTTCTGCTGGATCGCTTCTCCCGGCGATGTTGCCGACCCTGATAGCACAAAGCCAACCCCTCCGGACCTCACCCGGTTGTGTTCCGGTCAGCGAGCGGTGCTGATGGAATGCCTTCAATCGCACCTGACGATCCGGTGGATTCGCACGGAACGCGCCAAGGGGCAAATCGGCGACTGGAAGAAGATGCGTCAACAAGGATCGGCGGAGTTCGCCGGCTTACAAGCCTTCCTGCAAGCCGCCGAAGCCGCCCGACGCACCGACCTGGCTCGCTTCGTCCTGGGAACCAACGCGGCCGTCCTCCAGTCTGATATGACACCGGTCTTCTGGACCGGTGGCCTGCAAGGAACTGGCCCTCCACGACTGGCCGACCGACTGGAAACTCAGCGCGCGGCCCTCGCGCTCCCGCGCCAGATGGAGATGCTCGAAGGCTGGCAAGAACGGGCGCGTTCGGTCGGTTATTTTGACGAGGACTACGCCGCGACTCAGATGTGGAAGCTCGACTGGGAACTGGCCAACGGCAACCACGTTGCAGCCCGCGCGCGAGCCGCGGTCGAGATGCTGGAACCGCTCCGCGGACCCGCGCCCGGTCAACCCGCGACCCAAGGCGCACAAGGCGCTGGCGAAAAACCCGAAGGAAGTCCCGGATAACCAGTGACCAGTTATCAGTTGTCAGTTATCAGTAACCGAGTTTCTCGGAAGAGCGGCGGGCAACGGCAACCGATTACTGATGACTGATTACTGATAACTGTCTTCCGAACTCTGACCCTCAATGGAGCCAATATGAGCCGAGCATACCGAATCACCGTCAAGGAATCCGAAACGCGGCACCTCAAAGCCGGCGACGAGATTTGCACGCAACTGGAAATCCTCGAAATCCTTCCACCGGAAGACATGGCGACGCTTCTCAAGGAAGAGTTGAAGAAGCGCGGATTCGAGGAACAGGACGATGGCACCATGACCCGCAAAGACGGCGACCTCACCGTTACCATCGACCCGTGCAGCGGAGAAGTGAGCGTGAAGGCCGAGACCGAGGCAACGGTCAGCCAGGAGGCCAAACGCGAAGCCACCGGCTTCAACGATGTCGGACCAAACGAGAAGAGCCTCCGCGACCGCGTCAAGGATCAACTCAAACAAGACCTCGACAAGAAGTTCGACAGCGAGCAGTCGAAGTTGCAGACCAAGGCCACCGAGGAACTGGAAAAACACCTCCAGGAACTCCAGCCGGAGATTTCGCAGGTCGTCAACCAGGTCACCCGAGACGCCCTGAAGCAAAAGGCCCAGCAGATGGGCACCGTGAAGGAAGTGAGCGAGGACGCTGAGAGCGGCTCGCTGACAATCAAGGTGGAAGTGTGAAATCAGTGATCAGTGAGCAGTAATCAGTGATCAGTCAGCGGCTTGCTGTCCTCCGGTTACTGCTTCCTGTTCCCTGTTCACTATTGACTGTTCACTGATCACTGATGACTGATGACTGATCACTGACTCCTGAGCCCTGGAACCATGAGCATCACCATCACCGAGAAGGATCTGCCCTCATCGCTCACGCCCGCGGAGGCGGTGGAGGCGGCATACAGCCAGGAACTCGCGGAAGTGGCCAGCAAGCTCGTCCGCGGGCTGCCGTCACTCATCGAGTGCGACAAGGAGTTGGCTCCGTACCTGTTCATGAATGTCCGCGACCGGCTCCGGCAAGCCAAGCTCCAGTGCATCTACCTCGACGGCCGTCAGCGCGACCCACAGCAAGGCGCGATGCCAATGGGTCTCATCGGCACAATGATCGCGCAGTTGCGAGACGCTGTGCGCGGAGCAACCGAGCGCCGGGTGGTTGTGCTTCCTCACCTCGACTTGCTCACGACAAGTCAGGGCGGATTGACTGGCGAAGCACGCGAAGTGATTCCGCTTCTTTACGAAAACCCCGAACTGGTGTGGCTGGGGTTCAAGGATCCATCGTTCCCGCTGCCGAAAGTGATCGAGAATCTCTTCCCGCACTGGTTGAGCATTCTCGGCATCTCGCGCAACCGCCTGCGGCATCTCATCACACGCGCGGAAAGCCGCAAGTTCGGCAAGGACTTCTCGCCCTGGCAACTTTACAAGTATGTCTCTGGTGTGAATGCAGTGCGTCTGCGTCGGTTGCTCTCAACGCTCGAAGGAGAAGACTACCCCGCCGATCCGAAACGCGCGTATGCTCAGGTGCGGCAAGCAACACTCTCTGGCTCGATGGAAATCCCCGCAGTCGATCTCGACAAGGACATCGGCGGCTACGCGAAGGTGAAGACCAAACTCAAGCACGAAATCCTCGACACACTCTCCAAGCGTGACCGCGCAACAGATGCGGACGAAATCACGCGACTCGAAGAACTCATCCCACGTGGGATGATCTTCTGGGGTCCGCCAGGCACCGGGAAGACGTATTTCGCCAAAGCCATCGCCGCAAGCATCGGCGCCGCAATCACAATCGTTTCAGGGCCAGAACTTAAGAGCAAGTGGGTTGGTGAGTCACTGCCTTACGAAGAGGAAGTGTTCGTCATTCTCAACGGTCAACCGCGTCGGATGCCGATTGGCGAGTTGGTTGAGAAGCACTCCAACGATGATGTTCGCACCTGGACTGTGCGCGACGATGGCTCCGCGCTGCTTGCTCCGGTCACGGGTTTCTTGAAGCACAAGGGACCGGACTACATCGACGTGCTGGTCACGGAGACGGGGCGCGAAGTGCGCGTCACTGGCGGTCACAGCCTGTTTGTGGAGCAAGACGGCAAACTCGGCGAAGTGTTCGCGGAGCAAATCGAACCAGGGAAGACGCGAATCGCCGTTCCGCTCCGATTGGAAGCGCCGGAGACGATCCGCGAACTGAACTTGCTCGAACTGGTCTCCGGTCGCGGAGACGTGCGCGTTCAGGGTTACGACACGCAACTTCAGGGCGCAATCGCGACCCTTGACCGCGACGAAGCCAATGCAATCGCGGGTCTCGCCGTGAAGCGGCTCACGCACAAGCAACGCCCGCCGTTGACGGTCGCTGCATTCGAGCGATTGATGTCTGCCGCCGATGCGGAAATCGATCCTTCGCAACTGCTGCTCCACTGCCACCACCGGAACAAGACGTTCCCCGCGGTGATGTCGATCACCGAAGACCTCGGCGAGTTTCTCGGCCGCTGGGTCGCGGATGGCTGCTTCCACCGCACGGGGGTGCGAATCGCTGTTCACATCGACGAAGCCGATCAGGTTCAATCGCTCTGCGAGCGGCTCTTCGGCCACGTTACCCGTTACACCGGCAAACCCGGCAAGGGAATCGACCTCGTTCTCAATTCGACCCTGCTGAAGTACATCATGCGCGACGGGCTTGGTCTGCGCGATGGCTCAAGCAACAAGCGTGTGCCCGCGTTCATCTTCGCTGCACCCAAACCGGTGATCGCCGCGTTCCTTCGGGGCTACTTCTCCGGCGATGGCACGTTCAGCAAGAAGTACATCGAAGCAACGACGGTCAGCCGTGGGCTGGCGAACGACATCGTCACGCTACTCCAGTACTTCGGCATCGCGGCGCGCATTCGCACGAAGGCCGAACGCAAGGGCGCGATGGCCTACCGCGTGCGGTTCTTGTGGAGTGGATTCCTCCGCACGTTCGCGAACGAAATTGGCTTCGCTGATGAGCGCCGAAACAGCGCTCTGCGCGAATATGTCGATGGAATGACCTTCAAGCGTGATTTGCAGACGCCA
>JAKEEV010000201.1 GCA_022616395.1 Planctomycetia bacterium
AAGTGAGAAAACCCCACAAATCCTGGGAAAACCAAGAAGAGGAGAAAAGCAGGGGGTGGCGGGGGAGGGGGCGCTTCAACACCCCGAAACGAGAACTGCTGACCCAAGCCGCCCCTTGAAACTACTGTCACGGTCGCGGGTCACCAAAAATGCTCCGCGAGCGGACCACTCAGAGACAACACACGATGACTACTCTTCCCTCTGACCTTGCCACTCGCCTTCGCGCTCACAATCAGGAACACATTCTGCGCGCGTGGGATTCGCTGGAACCCTCAGCACGCGCGGAGTTGGCGAAGCAACTCTCCGCGTTCGACTTCGCGGAACTCGAATCGCTCCGCAAGCAAGCTCACCAGCCTCCTGAACCGCTTCCCGAAGGGATAGAACCTATTCCAATCACGCCGCCGGCATTCACCAAAGAAGAACGCGCACGCGGAGAAGAGGCTCTGAGTCGCGGGGAAGTTGCAGCGCTCTTGGTGGCTGGTGGACAAGGCACACGGCTCGGCTCGCTCGTGCCCAAGGGCATGTTCCCCGCGGGGCCGGTCTCCGAATCGCCACTCTATGAGATTCACGCTCACAAGGTGCTTGCCACAAGCAAGCGATACAAGCGCGCGGTGCCGTTTCTGGTGATGACAAGCCCCGCGACCGACTCCCAGACACGCGAGTTCTTCTCCGAACACCGCAACTTCGGTCTTGCGCAAGAACAGGTGACGTTCTTCCAACAAGGAACAATGCCCGCGGTGTGTGCGACTACTGGAAAGCTGTTGTTTGAAGCTCCGGGGAAGCTCTTTCTCAGCCCCAATGGTCACGGAGGCACACTCACCGCGCTCGCGGAGTGGCGCTTGCTCGATCAACTCCGCGAACGCGGAGTGAGGCATGTCTTCTACTTCCAGGTCGATAACCCGCTTGTGAAAATCTGCGATCCCGGCTTCATCGGCCGACACATCGCGACGCAATCAGAAGCCTCATCGAAAGTCGTCGCGAAGGAGAACCCCGCGGAGAAAGTCGGCGTGCTGGCGATCCACAACCGCCGCTGCGTTATCGTCGAGTACACGCTCTTGCCCAAGCATCTCGCGGAAGCACGCGAACCAACCGGCGCACTGCGATACCGAGCCGGAAGCCCCGCGATTCACCTGTTCAGTCTGTCGTTCCTTGCCAAAGTCGCAACCGCCGCGAGTCTGCCGCTTCG
>JAKEEV010001277.1 GCA_022616395.1 Planctomycetia bacterium
GCCGCGGGCAGAATCACTTTCATGACCGTCTGCCACCGGGTCGCGCCCAGCGCGTAGCTTGCTTCGCGGATGTTGTTCGGCACCAGGCGCATCGCTTCTTCGGTCGCGCGGATCACCACGGGGAGCATCATCACACCCAGAGCGAATGCGCCCGCCCACGCCGAGAACTGTCCGCGCTTGGTGTCCATCCACACCGGATAAACGAACATCGCGTAGCCGAAGATACCGATCACGATTGACGGCACCCCGCCGAGTAACTCCGCTACGAAGCGAATCGGAGCGACCAGCCGGTTATTGCGATACTCCGCGAGAAACACCGCCGCGAGTATCCCGATGGGGACCGCGAACGCCGTCGCCAGCCCGACGAGGATGCAACTTCCCACAAGCGCATGAGACAGTCCGCGGCCGTCGGGATCGTTGGGAAGTTTGGTGAAGAAATCCCAGTTCAACCCGCCCGCTCCGCGAACGGTGATGTAGCCGAGAATCAGAAACAGAGGCACGACCGTCAGGAACTGACAGACCGCCAGCATCGTCCGCATCACGCGATCCCAGTGCATCGCCCATCGCCGACTCGCTTCCACTTTCTTTTGCGGACGTGGGGGCGGGGGAGTCTGCCCTTCGACGATTTGAATCGCGCACCCGCCTCGTGTACTCGGCTTCGACATCCACCTCACGACAAGTCGAGCCGCGACATTCATGACAAGCGTGATGACCAGAAGCAATAGTCCCAGCGCGACGAGAGCGCCTTGCTTCACTCCAGGAGGAGCTTCAAAGAGTTCCTTCGCAATCACGCTCGGAATTGTGTCTCCGGGGCCGTTAATGCGGAAGTCCAGATGCTGCGAGTTGGCAATCACCATCGTCACGGCCATTGTCTCACCGATCGCGCGGCCCAGAGCCAGAAAGCACGCGGCGAGGATCCCCGGCCGCGCGTAAGGGAGCACGACTCGCCAGATAGTTTGCCACCTCGTTGATCCAAGCGCCAGCGCGCCTTCCCGCTGCGACCTCGGAACCGCTTGCATCACGTCGAAGCTCACTGCCGTGATGTACGGCAGGATCATGACGGCCAGAACCAGCCCCGCGGCCAGTATTCCTTGCCCCGAAGCGACGTTCGGCAGTCCCATCGAGTCAAACAGCCGAGCAAGCCCTTGCTTCGCGAGAAACTCACGGCCCCAGAAGCCGTAAACGACGCTCGGAATCGCCGCGAGCAACTCCAACAAGAACGAACACAACTTCCGTACGCGTGCCGGGGCCAGTTCCGATAGATACGCCGCTGCACCAACGCCCAGCGGCACCGCGACCAGCATCGCGATCACCGAAGTGACCACCGTGCCGTACACGAACACCAGCGCGCCGTACTGATCGCCGTCGGGATACCATTTCGTGCTGGTTAGGAGTTGATACTTGCCCGGTTCGGAAAGAACCGGCCAGGCTTTGTAGACGAGAACCGCCACCAGAGCCGCTGCCACCGCCAGAACGAACCCGCCCGCCGACTGGCACAGCCAGCGGAAGAGCACGTCGCCACGCGACGGAGCAACGGGCTTGGTGGGTTGGGTCATGTCGAAAGGAGACAGTAATCAGTGATCAGTCAAAACCGAGTCTCTCCTGGCTCTGGATTTTCTGGCTGATGACTGATCACTGATGACTGATCACTGATCACTGTCTTCTGTTCTCTGTCTCCTGCTACTCGAACTTCACCTGTCCCAGTTTCTCCCCAATCTTCTTTCGCAACTCGTCGGGGAGTGGGGCGTAGTCCATGTCTTTGGCGAAGACTTGCCCGTCGGTCGTTGCCCACTTCAGGAACTCGACAATCACCGGTCCCTTGTCTTTGGGCTGCTTGGCGAAGAGGAGTCCGTAACTGATTCCGCAGATGGGGTACGATGTTTTGCCGTCGGCATCGGTCAGCGAGTACGTGAGGTCGTGCAACGAGTAGGGTTCCTTGTCAGGAGGCATCTTCAGCGCTTCGGCAGCCGCGGCGGTTACTCCATCCGCGTCCGGCATCACCCACTCACCTGCCTTGTTCTTCAACCGAGCGGTCGGCAACTCGTTCTTTTTGGCGAAGAGCAACTCGACATAGCCGATGGTGCCCGTGTTGCTCTTCACGAACCCGGCGACTCCGTCGTTGCCCTCCTGACCGATCACGCCCTGAGGCCAATCCGGTTTGGTGCTTGCCTTGATCTTTCCTTCGCTGACCTTCGACAGATACTCGGAGAAGATGTTCGATGTGCCGCTCTTCTCGGCCCGCGCGACCACCACGATGTCCTTGTCCGGCAAGGATAAGCCGGGGTTGAGGTCGGAGATGCGTTTGGCGTTCCACTTCTGCACGCTTGGGTCTCGGCGGTAGATGTCGGCCAGCACATCGCCCGTCAACTTCAATTCCTTCCCCGCGATCTCCGGCACGTTGTAGACCACAGCCACAGCGCCCATCGTCAGAGGAATGTGGAACACATCCCCGCCTTTTTCCTTGGCCATGTCGAGTTGCTTCTTCGACATCGGAGCGTCCGAGCAACCGAAGTCGATTGTCCTGGCCGTCATCTGCTCGATACCGTAACCCGAACCCTTTGAGACGTAATCTATCTCAACCTTCTTTTTCTGATTGTACTCTCCCGACCACTTCTGCATGAGCGGGTTGATGAAGGTCGCGCCGCCAGCACTGATTCGCGGAGCGGACGACTTCGAGCAACCACCACAACCACCCA
>JAKEEV010001278.1 GCA_022616395.1 Planctomycetia bacterium
AACCTCCCGCGAATCTTCGGCGAACTCCTGTACTTGCTCGAATACCGCGATCAGGAAGTCACGCTTCCGTATTCCAAGCGTTCATTCAGACTGCCCGACAATCTCTTTGTGCTGGCGACGATGAATCCGCTTGACCGTTCCGCGGTCGCTCTCGATCAGGCACTTCGCCGGCGGTTTTCGTTTGTGGATATGCCCGCGGATGCCGCGATTCTTGCTTCGTGGTTGGAAGCGAACCCGCCTGCGGAAGCAGGAGACGAAACGTTCGGCCCGCGTGTGGTGCAACTCTTTGAAGAACTCAACCGCAGGCTGGCTCGCGATCTTGGCCCGGAGAAGCAAATCGGGCACAGTTTCTTCATGGTACCGGGACTCGACTCCGAGAAGTTGAGCGCAATCTGGGATCACCACGTCCGGCCGCTGTTGCTCGACTACCTCGCCGGCCGAGACGAGCGCCTGAAGGACTTCTCGCCGGAACGCTTGCTCGGCGAACGAAACGAGAGGCGCAGAAAGTTCCCCGCGACCGACACGTGAGCCTGAACCGTGCCAGAACCGGAACGAGCCAGCAAACCCGAACCCACGAAGGGGAAATCACTCCGCCCGTGGCTGACGCTGGTCGGGTTCGTCTTGCTGCTGTGTGTTCTTGCTGCCGGTGTGCAGTGGTATTTGAAACGTGACCGCGCAGCGCGAGATGCCGAGTACCTGGAAGCGGTCGCGGAGGTGGAGAAAAGCGACCCGGACTGGACCTGGGAACGCCTGACCGCAGCGCGCAACCGACCGCCCGCCGGACAGAACGCCGCGAAGTTGATTGAGAAAATTCACGCGCTGCGCCGAGACTGGAGCAAGCGGTTCAACTCAGACGAGTGGCGGCACATGGAAGAAACGCCGCCGAATGTCCGGTTCCCTCCGGCAGTGATTGCGAAAGCCCGTCGGGACCTGACGACTTCCGCCGAAGCCGTGAAGCTGGCCCGCACGCTCAAAGACTTCCCACACGGGCACCGCGAGATTCCTCTGCATCTGCCACTCATCTCACGAGGCTACACCGCGCACACATACCTCGCGACCGACATGCTCCGGTGGGATCTTGTGATTGCCGCCGAAGATGTGGACAAAGAGCGCATTGCGGACAACCTGCTCGCCCTCCTCAACTGTTCCCGTTCGATCGGTGACGAACCAGACTCACTCGCACAATTCGTTCGAGTCAATTTTCAAACGGACATGATCCGGAGTACGGAACGGGCGCTCGCGCAAGTTCCTGACATACCCAAGCTCGACGAACTCCAGGCGGCACTGGCCGACACGGCAGAAGAACCGCTTCTGCTCCATGCTCTGCGTGCCGAACGCGCAGTCTACGACCACCTGTTCGAGGGCCTCCTGAATGGCTCTATCCCGTTCAAACACGCGCTCATGAAACCGATGGACACCGAGTGGGAGAAACGCTACCGCGCCCGACTTCCCACAGAGCGCGCGCACACCTTGCGGATGATGACACGCCGGGTGGAACTGGCTCGCCTGCCGGTTCACGAACAGCCCGCCCGGCTCGCGGAACTTCCTCCTCCGCCTGACGATGGCGAGTTCCCAATTGCGGCCGGGGTTCTTCGGTTCACAACGATTTTCACACAGCACTGGCTGGGGACGGCCGAAGCCCGCTGCGCGGTCATTGGCATTGCGTGCGAGCGGTTTCGCCAGAAGCACGATCGTTGGCCCAATGACCTCACTGTATTGGTGCCGGCGATCCTTCCGGCCATTCCGCTCGACCCGTTCGACGGTCAACCACTCCGCTTCGCGAAATCGAAAGAGGGGGTTGTCGTCTACTCGGTGGGGAAAAGACCGCGACCCGAGTACGATCCGAACCCCACCATTCCCCCCGGATTGCCGGAGGGGGTTGAACTCGGGTTCCAACTGTGGAACCTCGATCAGCGCCGACAGCCACCCGATCCCCGAACCCCAACGCGAGCCACCGCCGTGAGCGACCAAGACGACTTTGACGACACGGAGCCAAAGCCCGAACCAACGCGCAGGGGTGGTTTCCGGCGATTCCTTCTTCGAGCCGGCATTGTGCTTGGCGTGATCGTCCTGTTGCTGTTTGTGAGTCGCTGGCAGATTGGGAGACTCGGGCAGAGGAAGTTGGATGTAACCACCCAGCGGCTCGACGCGACCGAACCCGGCTGGCGACTCGACGCGATCCTCGCTGAACGCGCAAAGAACGCTCCTCGACCGGAGCAGAACTCCGCGCAGGCCGTATTGGACATCGCGGAGCGAATTCCCAAAGAATCGCGCGATCTGCATCATGCGGGAGACGAGGTCTGGCCCGGAAAGTATTCCACCAACCACCTTCCCCCACAGAAGGCAGTCGAGGTGTTTCTCAAACGCGGGCGCGAAACCGCCGGCGTTCGCGCGGAGGCCATTCGGCTGCGCGAGAAACGATCCGGCCAGTACCAGATTCACTTCAAAGACGACCCGCTTTCAACACTCCTCCCGCACCTGGAGAAAGCGCGCAATGTCGCGGCTCTACTGGAACTCGACGCGTGTCTTGCCGGTTTGGAGAAGAAGCCCAATCGCGGAATCCTGGCGGCTCGGGCTGCTCTGGCGGTCGGCCGGTCGATTGGAGATGAACCTCTGCTAATCTCTCAGCTCGTTCACATGGCGTGTGCGAAGATCGGCGCTCAATCCGCGATGCAAGTCATCGCGTGGGGCGAGCCAACAGAAGGGTTAGCGGAACTTCAGGCCGAGTTGCTTGAGGAGGCGGACTTCCCATTCTTCCGTCACGGCATTCGCGGCGAACGCGCGATGATCGACAAGATGTTCACCGGGCTGGACAATGGCACCATCACCATCGACCAGGCCCTCATGTATTTCCAGATCGGCAAACCCGGCCCTCAGCACTACGCCGCGTTTCGTACTTACCGCGCGTTCATTCCAGGCGACCACGCGAAGAGTCTCGACCTGCTCACCCAGTACGCGGAAGCCGCGAAGTTGCCGCCCCACGAACAACTCCCCGCGCTGCGTAAGGTTGTGATGCCCAAAGGCCCTCCCGACGACTTCCGCTACATCATCACGCGCCTGATGATCCCAGCGTGCGATAAAGTTGCCGAAGCGAGTTTGCGGACTCGCGCCGACCTGCTCTCGGCCGCGACCTGCATCGCCTGCGAACGCTTCCGACTGAAGCACGGGCGCTGGCCGAACGATCTCGCGGAACTCACACCGGCATTCCTGCCCGCGGTGCCGATGAACCCCTTCGACGGAAAGCCGATCCGTTACCGGAAGTTTGAAGACCGGATCGCGGTCTACTGCTTCTGGGCGAATACACGCAACAGGAATATCCCCGACTCGCCGGACTTCAGCGAACCAGGCGTGAAAGGAGCCGGTATCGGTTATCGTCTCTGGAACACCGATCAGCGCGGGCTTCCTGCGAAAGATCCACCGCAGCCCGATATGCCTCTTCCCGATGGCCCGCCATGATCTTTGCAGGGCGAGGGGGAGCGAGTGAATATGACAGAAGGTATCCGAAACGGTTGCGGCGACGAATTCGGGTGTGGCCCTGTTTCACCGCTGAACACGAGCTACCGCCGTGAGTGACCCGAACGACCTCGATGAAGTCGAACCAACACCAAAGCCGCCGCGCAAGCGCGGATTGAGGCGCTTCGCGATACGCGCGCTGATTGTGCTTGGCGTCATCGCGCTGTTGCTGTTCGTGAGTCGCTGGCAAGTGGGGCGCATCGGTCAACGACACTTGAACGCCGCCAACCAGCAACTCGACACCGAGGAACCCGGCTGGCGGCTCGAGGCTCTGCTCGCCGAACGGAACAAGACTGCTCCTCCACCCGAAGAGAACTCCGCGCCTGCTGTTCTTGCCGTCGCAAAGGAGATTCCCAGCGACTGGAAGAAAGCCAGCCGCCACGGCGCAGCAGGCGCCTGGCCCACCGACTGGCCGAGACATTACCCCGAGAACACCTTGCCGTCGGCAAGCATCATCGAGTCGCTGATGGAGTACGCGGAGCTAACCGCTGCGGTTCGCCAGAAAGCGGTTGCACTTCGCGGAAAACGCTCCGGGTTCTATCGGCTGGAGATTCCAGACGATCCGATCTCCGCGCGCTTTCCGCATCTCGATCAAGCGCACGGTGTCGCGACGCTGTTGCATTTCGACGGGCATCTCGCGGCACTGATGAAGAATCCGAATCGCGGAATTCAGTCCGCGCGGGCAGCGCTGGCGGTCGCGCGGTCCATCGGCGATGAACCGACCATGATCGCGCAGCTCTTCCGCATTTCCTGCGCAAAGGTGGCGACCCAGACCGCGCTGCAGGTGATTGCCTGGGGGGAGCCGACGGAGGAACTCTCGCAACTGCAAGCCGAACTGCTCGCGGAAGCAGAAACCCCGTACTTCCCAACCGCCATTCGCGGAGAGCGCGCGATACTCGATAAGGTTTTCACCGGCCTTGAGAGCGGCACCATACCCACCGATCAGTTGATGCGCTATTCAAGCATCGTCAGACCCGGCCCCGAACATTTCGCCGCTTTCCGTGTCTATCGTCCTCTGATTCCCGGCGATCATGCGAAGTGTCTTCAACTGATGAGCGACTACTACACCGCCGCGAAGTTGCCGCATCACGAACAACTCCCCGCAATCAAACTGATCGAGATTCCCAAAGGCCCGCCGGAGGACTTCCGCTACATCATCACGCGTATGGTGCTCCCCGCCTGCGACAAAGTGGCCGAAGCGACTCTTCGCGGACGCGCGGAGTTACTGACAGCGGCAGTCGCCATCGCCTGCGAACGCTTTCGGCAGAAGACCGGCCGCTGGCCGAAGGAACTGACCGAACTCACCCCCACATTCCTCCCCGCCGTGCCCCTGAATCCCTTCGATGGAAAGCCTGTCGGCTATCGCATCTTCGAGGATCGGATTACGGTCTACTGCTACTGGGCGGATGCGCCTGTACAGATGCACGAGCCGATCGAGTTTCGCGGAGGAGAGCCGAAGGGTTTGGGCGTCGGTTATCGCGTGTGGCTCCCGCAACATCGCGCGCTTCCGCACAAGGAGTAGAGGAGAACCAGTTCCCTTGACTCAGCGAACAATCCAGTTGATTGAACGACGAACGCGCTCGGTGCGACTTCCACGCGCGGAAGTCGACTTTCTGCTCACTCACGCGAAACACCACTTCGAGATCACACCCACCTTCGAGCGCAGAAAGTATCACCTCACTCCACGCGGATTCGTCGGCTTCATCGATGGCCCCACCTACCGCTACGCAATCGGTCCGAAGATTGCCTGGCCGAACTTACGCCTGTTGCTGGGACTCTCAGATGAAACTCCCGGGCAGGCCGTCGAACCTAAAGGCGGCTTACTTGCAATGCTGGCGATTGAGTTCGCCGAGCAACTCGAAGCTCTGACGCGCACCGGACTGGTCGCGGGTTACCGCGAGGCGGAAGTGGTCTCGACGTTCCTGCGCGGAAAGCTCCGCACTGCCGATCAGATGCGAGATGTGGCTGCACGAGCGTTTCCAGACCGCTTCCACATCGAAGAGGAAGTTTTCGATCTCAATACGCCCTGGAATCGCATTCCGAAGGCAACCGCCAGCGCCCTTCTCCGTCGCGAATTGCCGGTCGATGTTCGGCAAAGAGTGGAAGTCGCGGCTCAGGCTCTGGCGAGCGTCCCCGATTCGGCCGTCACTGATGCCGACTTCGCCGCGGCGTTGGCCGAACCGCGAGCAGCGAGTTACCGGCCACTTCTGGAAGTCTGCCGACTGGTTCTGTCTGGCTTCGCGGCGGCCGATCCGATTGGGAGTGGTTGCGGCGCGTTCCTCATCGATCTCGGGCGCGAATTCGAGCGCTATCTCACACGAGCGCTTGAGCGCGAGCTTTCCACTCGACCGAACTGGAATCTCCAGGGACAGCCAGCCTTCGCGCTCGGCCCGACCGAGCTGCAACCCGATATTGTGATTCGCAAGGATGGCGCTGCGTGGGCGGTTCTCGATGCGAAGTGGAAAACCACGACACTCGAAGCGAGCGATCTCCATCAAGTGCTGGCGTACGCCACGCTCACCGGCGCAAGCCGCGTCGGGCTGGTTTACCCCGGACGAACTGACCGTCGAACTCACTTCACGACACCAGATGGCAGAGTCCGTGTGTCGCGCTACCGTTTGCGTGTTGTCGGCACGACCGCGGAACTGGCCGCGTCGATTACGAAACTTGCCCGCGCCGTATAACAACAGAGAGGTCGGGCCAAGTGTATCGGGAGTGCCGTAGGCGCTGGCACAAGGTGAAGTCTGCGTGAAAGGAATGCGGGAGGCCAGGACCCGCTTTGTAGGCGATAGAGGGTAGCCGGCGGGGTTCAAGCGACCTGGCGACGGCGGTAGGGGTTGCCGGGTCGCTGTGCGAAGTGGCGT
>JAKEEV010001279.1 GCA_022616395.1 Planctomycetia bacterium
CGATGGTGGGTTCAGTGCTTACTGGACTGAGGATTCGCGACCGAGCTACAAAGACTGGCGCTTCAGGTTTAACCAGGACCAGCAATTGATCTCGAAGCGCCATCCCTAGTGGCTTCGGTGACATCGTGGTGAACGTCGCCGCATCCCAGCGGACCCGCCCAACACCCGCTCAAGCAGACGGTCGGCCGGCGACCGTCCTTTCAGCAGCAGACGGGCGTATACTTCGATCGAAGCAGCCGCCCGCTGCTTAGCTTTTCGTTAGCCCGATAAGGCAAATATCGTGAATGACTCGCGACTTCGCGATCTCGTGCTGGTGGCCGGCCATGCCGCCTTCAAGTCGAACGTGGCAGGGGTGCCCGCCGATATAGACTCCGACGACGCGTGGGTTCTCCAGCCCTTTCAGGTAGGCGAGCCCCCCTTCTATGTTGAACACATCCGGCGAGGGGTTGTACTTGCGGCGAACAACCCCGTGGCGCTCTTGCTCTTCTCCGGTGGGCGGACTCGGCCAGACTCCGGCGAATGGAGTGAAGCGAAGACGTACCACGAGATCGCCAGAGCAACTGAGTTCTGGATACCGGACAAGCTGAAGACGACTCGCGACGGGCTCGCCGCGCGCACCGATCTGGAAAACTTCGCCCGCGACTCCTTCGAGAACGTTCTGTTCGGAATCTGCAGGTTTCAGCAATTGGTGGGTTCTTATCCGCGCACCGTAACAGTCGCGAGCTGGGCATTCAAGTCGGCCCGGTTCGATCTCCACCGAGCGGCTATCCGCTTTCCCGCGTATCGCTTCCGATTCGTAGGCGTGAACGATCCACTCGACCTCAGCGATGCGCTGAACGGGGAACGCAAAGCGCTCCATTCATTCAGCGGAGATCCTTTCGGTTCGGGTGCCGATCTCTCCGGCAAGCGACTGAAGCGTAACCCTTTCGACCAAGTTCACACGTACCGGGAGTGCCCCGGCATGCGGGAGTTCTTCACATTCATGGCTGACCCCGGGAACTCAGAGAAGCCGTATGGGGCGCAACTACCTTGGGAGGACCCCACGGGCTAACAAGTCGCTGAAGCAGTCGGCCGGCCTGGCCGACTTCTTCACCGAAGAGGGGGTATACTCCGCCCACAGCAGCCGCCCGCTGCTTAGCTTTTCGTTGGGCAGGCAATACACGTCGGGGGACCGCCGTGGAGTACCTCACCGTCTTCGATGCCAGCCAGAAAGGGC
>JAKEEV010001280.1 GCA_022616395.1 Planctomycetia bacterium
ATGAAGAGTCTCGGTGGCGGGAACATGGAAACCGGCGGGCGAATCGTCGCGGGCGGAGTCGCAAGCGCGGAGGAGTGCATCCGCTTCGCTCTGTCGCAGGACATTTCAACGCTGGTGGTCGGCATCGATTCGATGAAGGTGCTGATGCAGAACGTCGGCATTGCTCGCGACTTCAAGCCGATGCCCAAAGCGGAAGCCGACGCACTGTTGGAACGCGTGAAGCCGGTCGCGACCGATGGACGTTTCGAGTGGTCGAAGTCCACGCAGAACTTCGACGGCCCCTACCACCGCCGTCAGCACGGCTTCGACGTGTGACACCGACCCGCATTGGCTCCCGACCTGTCGGAGATGTGCTTCAGACTCAGGTCAGCGCATGGACACTAACTATACAAAAGTATCCTAGTTAGGGACTCTGTCTGCCTGGAAACTACCCAAAAGTGCGCGGGGGATATGTGGCAATGTTGGCAATCTTGGCTATCTGAGTTTGGTTTGAACATCTCTGACCACCTCTGACTCTTCGCGTGCCAGCTGCAAGCGCAAGTTCGATGCGTGAGGTGCCCATGCCCGCGTTCACCATCCGGTTAGCGACCGCGCAGGACCTGGACGCGATCCGGGAAATCTTCAACTACTTCGTTACGCGCTCGACTTGCACATTTCAGATCGACCCGGAGACCGCGGAGGAACGCGAAGCGTGGTTTCGCGAGCGCTCCGAGTCACATCCGGTCACGGTCGCGGAGTTGGATGGCGTTGTGATAGGTTGGGCAGCACTCTCGCCGTGGAAGTCGCGATGTGCTTACGCCAAGTCTGCCGAAGCCAGTGTCTACGTTCACCACGAACACCACCGCCGCGGAGTGGGTCGCGCGCTCTTACTCGATCTGATCGAACTGGCGAAGAAGGCGAAGCTTCACATCATCATTGGCGGAGCGTGCAGCGAACAGACCGCAAGCATCGCGCTTCAGGCCGCGCTCGGCTTCGAGCTTGTCGGCACCTTCCACGAAGTCGGCCGCAAGTTCGACCGCTGGCTGGACGTGACGTACATGCAGTGTTCGCTTCGCTCACAGTGTGAGTGTGAGTGCGAGTGTAAGTGAAAACCAAGACAGAAGACCAAAGCCACGAGCGGTTCTGGTCTTCTGCCTTTGTCTTCACTCACACTCGCACTCACACGTGCGAAGCACCCACACTATTTCCTGAGCATTTTCCCGCAGGCGGCTTTCGCGGCTTCGCGAACAAGTGGGTCGATGTCGTCGCACGCCATTCGGATGTAGTCGAGGTATTGCGGAGCGAAGTAGCCGAGCTTGCACAGATAGTCGATGCACGCGGCCCGCACTTCGCCGCAGGGGTCCATCTTCGCGGACTGGAACAGCACCATCTTCACGCTATCGGTCGAGCAGTGCCGACCTTCGGCGAGCGCCTTGGCCGCAGTCAGACGCGCTGAGGGCGCTGGCCTCGTTTGCAGCGCGATGACGAACGGCTGCACGTCGCGGTCGAAGGCGACCTGAGGAGGAACGTACCCCGCGGGAAGCACCACCTGAATCGGCTTGGCCGACGATGTTCCTCCGGGCGGAATCGGGATCGTCGGCAGACCAACAGGCGCGGTTGGGATCATGGGGACTGGCAACGGCGCTGGAGTTGGGGCCGGACTGGACACCGGCGCGGGGACAACGGGGATTGGCGCGGGTGTCGGGACAACAGGTTTCGGAGTCGGCAGCGGCGCGGGTGTCCCGATCGGTGTCGACACGGGCGTCGGGAATAGCGGCGGAGTCGCGGAGTTGCCCGAAGGAGGAATGAACGGCTTTGGCGGCGCCACCGGCGCTGGCCGAGCCGGCATCACACGAGGCGGTTCGGTTCCCATGCCGGGTGGGAACAGCGGAGGCGTTGATCCACCGTTCAGGCCGCCCGGAGGAAGCGGAATCACCGCCGGTGGCGCGGAGGGCGTGGTCGGGAAGTTTGGCGCAAGCGGCGCGGGCATACTCGGCCCGCTCGGCTTCTTCGATCCGAAAATGCGGCCAATCAGACCCGGCCGCTTCGGCTCGGCGGGCATCTCCATCTTCGGCCCGTTCGCGGTTGGGCCAGATGAAGGATTCCTGTCACCGAAGAGCTTGTTCAGAAGCGGACGCTTCTTCTCTTCCTTTGGCGGGTCGGGCAACGGATCATTGGGCCGCGTCTTCCCCTTCGGCGGCATCGGCTGAAGGTCTTCCGGCTTGTCGAGCAGAGTGAGCGTCTCGCCGGTCTTGATGTCCTTCAGTTCCGTGAGGTAGGTGCCGTCCGGTTGACGATCGGATTTCAGCACCTTGAACTTGCGTTCGCCCTGTCCCTCGAAGTTAAGCGAGATGACCTCGCCGACCTTCGGCGGTGGACCCGCTCGGCCGGAATCGGCGAACCCGACGATCATCGTGGCCCCGGCCAGAGCCGCCCACACCCACCGCTTGCTGAACCATCGTGCCATAACCATCGCCTCCGTGTGCCAGCTCCGGGCGCAAGCCGTCGCCATCCCTGGCGAGCAATGCATCCCTGCGTGAGCCAAGCATCGGCCCGCCCGGATGCTCCGGTTCACACGCATTCGTCGAGAGGGACAAAAGCAGCGGAAGATGGGTAAGGTGTGCG
>JAKEEV010001281.1 GCA_022616395.1 Planctomycetia bacterium
AGCAGTGTACGGTCATCGGACCACCAGTGCTCGACTCCCTTCGGCTCCTCCCACGGTTCCGACGGGACAAATCGCGGCTGCCCGTTTGCATCGACCTCTATCCCGTATTGCATCACACCCTTCCAAGTGCCAACGATCATGCTTCGGCTATCTGGCGTGAACCACACGCGCCGGCCCAATCCAAGCCCGAAATCGTGTGGAACAGGTACAGGACGAACTCCGGCTCGCAAGTCCCACACGAACAGCCCACTCCTGCCCATCCCCGCCAGCCACCGACCATCCGGACTGGCACCCGACCCCCAGAGATTCTCGCCACGCACGACCGTCTGCCCGACCGCCGGTAAGAGCACTTCCCACACCCACGCCCGAGTCCCATCACGCCCAAGCCCGAGCGAGCGACCATCAGCGGAGAATTCCAATACCTGATAACTGGCGGAGAACATCGTGCGGACCGCCGCGATCGGGTGAGTGAGATCCCACACTCGAACCGTCTGGTCCCAGGATCCACTTACCAGAATCTCGTCGTGAGGATGAAATGCCACATTCACCACAGCCCCCTGGTGCCCGGAGAGAACCAGCGGAGGATCGTCCGGCGCGCTTGAGCGATAGAGATAGATCACTCCGTCCGCGCCACCCGCGGCGAAGCGATTCCCATCGGGAGACCAAGCCACACACCACGCGCCCTTCGGCACCGGAAACACCGTCTCGGTTCCATCCGAAACGGCGATGACATGAACGACCGGCTCGGTGAACACACACGCCGCGAGCCGGTTCCCGGCTGGGTCGAATCGCAATCGCTCCGGGTAGAAGCTCAGTTTCCCGACAACCTGCCGTTCGGAACCGCGAAGTTGGCAGAGTTGAATCTTGAGGGTCGCATCGACGAACGCGATGGCGGATTCAGCAGGATGGAAATCGAAGGTCTCTCGCAGCACTCGGCCGTACGCCTGGATCCGCTTGCCGTCTTCCAGAGTCCAGACCTTCAGTTTCCCGTTTTGAACGCCCGCGAGGTATCGCCCGCCGCGGCTGAACCGGAGGTTGCGAATCAATCCGCCTGGCTCCCCGATGCGAAGAACCTCCTGGTTGGTCGCGGTGTTGCGGATCAAGACCTCGCCCGGGCGCTCGGCAACCGCGTATCGGGTGCCATCAGCCGAATAGCCGAGGGGTAATTCTTCTCCTCCCGGCAGTTCCCATGTCCGATCCGGTCGACGCGCGATGTCGATGGTCGCCAGAGCCGCGATGTACTCCCGACGAAGCGCTGCGCGATTCTCTGGCGGCAAATCCAGCTCCCGGCTGAGCGCCGCGGCTTCCCGCAACGCCGCGAGCGCCTGGGGTCGGCCGCCAGCGCGCTTCGTCGCCAGTTCGGCTTGAGCCGTGCGGAGTAAATACCGCGAAAGGTCTTCCTTCGACTTCCGCTCGGCCCTTTGTTGAGCCGCGAACTGATCCTCGATGATTTCCCGCTTCCGCTCGGATTCCTTCCGCATGTCATCGAACTGGACAGCGACCAACACCGACGCAACGGTCGTGGCGAACATCACAGCACCCAGCGCGATGAGCAAGCTCGCGGCAAGCTTGTTCCGTCTGGCCCACCGCCAAACCTTCTCGGTGGTCGTCAGTCGCCGGGCGGTGATCGGCTGACCGCTCACGAACCTCCTCAAGTCGTCGGTCAGTGCCTCCGCGGTCTGGTAGCGGTGAGTCGGTTCCGCCGCGATTGCCTTGAGCACGATTGTTTCGAGATCAAGCGGGATGGCCGGGTTGAGTCGTCGCGGGGGTGCTACTTCGGCATTGATGACCCGCCGGACGACGGCCTCTGGAGTCGCGGCCTCGAACGCCGCGGTGTGCGTGAGCAATTCGTAAAGGGTAACGCCCAGCGAGTACACGTCGGTACGCGGATCGGCCCACCCGTTGTATTGCTCCGGTGCCATGTAGAGCCGCGTGCCGACCATTCCGCCCTCGGCGGTGATGTGAGCCTGCCCTTCCACCTAGGCTAATCCGAAATCAGCGA
>JAKEEV010000202.1 GCA_022616395.1 Planctomycetia bacterium
ACCGTGAAGCCGTACACAAGCGCGCGGAGGACGCTCGGTGTGACAAGAGCGCCGAGGAGAATCAACGCTGGCCTCCGGCATGGCGACAGAACGCATAACACCGGAATTGAGCGGCGGCGCGACGAAGCCACTGCCGAAGCCACGTTCGTTTCAGCGAAACGCTGACTCCTTGACGAAGCCCGGGCGCCGTCCGCTCCAATTCCAAGTTATACGTCGCCCTCACTTCTTCCGCGCTTTCGCTCGCCGGGCCTGGTCGCGCGCGACGTAATATCCACGGTAGAGTTTCAGCATCTCTTCAAACACATACCCCGGTTCTGGATGACCTCCAAGGAATCGTAACGCATCCTCCGCCCGGCGTACGCCCCGGGTTCCGTTGCCGGCCAGAAAGGAAAGTCGCGCTGCCTGCGCCGACGCAGACGCAGCGGCCTTGGAATGATAGACGACTTCAGCGCGAGCGAGTTCCGCAACCCTTTCGAACAATCTGGCCGCTCTCGCCGGATTGCCAGCCTTTTCGTAATACAGACCTGCTAGGCCCAGACACTGCTGCGCGCGCCACACCCCCGCGGTTTCACGATTCGATCTTGCATGGCGCGCGAGCCTCACGAGAGCCATTGCGGCATTCTGGGGTTCCTTCTTTCCGCGGTGGAACTCACGCATCAGCTGGTCCACGAATTCTCGGTGGGTCAATCCTGGCTCCACGACGTATAACACGGCGCTTCAGCGGCGTGGCCAGCCTTCAGTGAAGCACGAATCTCAACGAAGGCGTTGTCGGTCACGCGAACTTCGCTACCGATCGGAGAAGGCCACGGCCGCTGCAAGCGCAAGTTATCCGTCCACTCAGTAGGTGATTTCTCGGTTACATTGTCTCCACGATCTTCCGAAGACACCCTGAACAGACGCGACCGACCACACCGCCAATCAAGCCTCGTCGCGTTTGCTGACAGAAAGAGCACTGAGCACGATCGACCCGCTGGAGATGGAGTGCCTGGCTAGCCTTCTGCTCTTTCATTTGCTGAGCCACACACGAACAGCTACGACAAATAAATGTACTGACTCCGAGAGTGCCTCCAGTGGCGCCAGAGGAGAGTTTATGAGGTCGGTCTCTCCCGCAAAAGGAGCACTCCGCGAAGGTACCTTCGGTACGGTGACCCTCGCGCAGGACTGAACGCTCCCGCTGCATTGGTTTGTGCGCGCGTGAGGCTTCCACGATTCGGACAGACATCTCG
>JAKEEV010001282.1 GCA_022616395.1 Planctomycetia bacterium
GTAATCCTCCACGGGCTGTTCGCTGTCGCTGCCAGCATGGACCGCGGCCGTCCCGGCCGCTCGGCCGCTCTTCAGGCGGGCCGGAGGCCCGCGGTCCATGCTGGGCTGCCACGTTCAACGGGCTACTCGTCCTCGGCGTCTGTCCGGAACGTGGCCGTTCCGACCACTTCGGCTCGGTATCTTGCGCTCCCAAAGGGCCAATCCTCAGGAGCAAGACACAAACCGGCTTTCAACGGATTCTTCTCGATGTAATCAAGGGCGTAACCAAAATGTTCGGCAGTCCGGATGAACCGATCGAAATACTCTTTTTGCCAGAATTGCCCTGAACGATGCAGAAGTTTGTTCGCCTCCTTCGCGGTGAACGATTTCCATGACCCAACAATATCCGACAAACTCCGACCGATTATCGGTGTGAAAAGCACATGAACGTGGTTCGGCATCACGACCCAGGCGTGCAGCCGATATCGTTTGGCATCGAAGAACAGCAAAGCAGTCTCCACGAGAGAACCGATCTGAGGGTCACGCAGGTGGCAAGCGCCGTGTCCCACGTCGAGGTACTTTTCGACAAGACGGTGTAATTCCAACTCTCGCTCTGCTTCTGGCTGTGTCAGAAGTTCCTCTTGCCAAGCCTCAACGAGGTGGGAGGGGACCGAATCGGCGAGGCGAAAAGTCACCGATTGGGTGAGTTCATCACCTCCATCATAATGGGGCAAGTAGCCGCGACTATGCCAGCCGCGTGAGGCAAGATTGCTGAGTTCGTGTTGGCGATCAGGGTTCATTTGTCTGCTCCAGGGTATTCGCATGGACCGCGGCCGTCCCGGCCGCCTGTCACAAGCGGGCCAGAGGCCCGCGGTCCATAACAGGCTGCACTTTGCATGGACCGCGGCTGTCCCGGCCGCTTCTTGAACTCAAGAGCGGGCCGGAGGCCCGCGCTCCACGGAAAAGGCAAGGTCACCCCTTAATGACACCCAGCGGGCGCATCCGGGCGACGCGGCGCGACAAGTCCGCTTCGTGAACGACTTCAACCACGTCGTCCACGTTCTTGTATGCCTTCGGCTGCTCCTCCGCGAGACCGTGCCGGCTACTCGCCATCGCGATCACTCCGCGATGTTCGAGTTCCTTGTCGATCTTGCGGCCGGCGGCATCGGTTTTGGCTGCGGTGCGGCTCATCGCTCGCCCGGCTCCGTGGCAGGTCGTGCCGAAGGTCTTCTCCATCGCTCCTTGCGAACCGACCAGCACCCACGACGCGCGGCCCATGTCGCCGGGGATAATCACCGGCTGTCCAACAGCGCGGAACGCCTCCGGGACTTCCGGGTGACCGGCCGGGAATGCGCGTGTTGCTCCCTTGCGATGCACCCACACCTTCTTCTTCTTGCCCTCGACGGTGTGTTCTTCGAGTTTGGCGATGTTGTGGGCCACGTCGTAGAGCATTTCCATGCCGAGGGCTTCCCAACTGCGGCCGAACACAGAAGCGAACACTTCGCGTGCTTGCTGCATGAGCAGTTGACGGTTGCAGAAGCCGTAGTTGGCCGCGGCCCGCATCGCCGCGATGTACCTTCTCCCCTCCGGCGAATCGACCGGCGCGCACGCGAGTTGCCGGTCGGGTAACTCGAAGCCGTACTTCGCCGGGCAGTTGCGGAACACCGCAAGCGAGTCGTCACACACCTGATAACCCAGCCCGCGACTGCCGGAATGGATCATCACGCACACCTGATTGAGTTCCAGACCGAAGACCTTTGCCACGTCCGCGTCGAAGACGCTATCGACGACCTGCACTTCCATGAAGTGGTTTCCGCTGCCGAGTGTGCCGCACTGCTCGGCTCCGCGCTTCACCGCGTGGTCGCTGACCTGATGCGGGTCTCCTCCTTCGATGAGGCCGTTGGCTTCGGTGTGCTCGAGATCGCGCGTTACGCCACACCCGCGGTTGATGACGAACTTCGGCCCTTCGCCCATGAGCCGTCGCGTCTCGGTGGTGTCGAACTTGTACTTCCCCGTGCGCCCGGCCCCGCTCGGCACGGAGTAAAAGAGCGCCTTGACCAACTCCCGCATGTGGTGTTTCACATCATCCAGAAAGAGATTTGTCTTTAATAGTCTGACGCCACAATTAATATCAAAACCAATTCCGCCAGGAGTGATGACGCCGCCTTCGTCGGGATCGGTGGCGCAGACGCCTCCGATGCAGAAGCCGTAGCCCCAGTGGATGTCCGGCATCGCGATGCTCGCGACCTGAATGCCCGGCAGAGTCGCGACGTTCGCGACCTGGTCCGGTGCCTGGTCCTTGCGGATTGCTTCGAGGAGCTTGTCGTTGGCGTAGATGTGCCCATCCACGCGCATTCCGGCCTTGTAGCTTTTCGGAATGCGGTGGCAGCAGCAACCGATGTGTTCCAGCGGGCCGGAGTACGCTTGCTTGTTCATGACTTCCTCAAATATCGACGATGACTTCGGCCAGCCACTCGTTTCCTTCCTGAACAACCTTCAACTCGTGATACGTGATCGCCTTCACTTCATGTGCGAGCACGTGTCGTGCCGGGTCGTAGGTTTCGCCGCGCACACGCGCAGTTAAGCCCGTGTCGCTCACCTGCACATCGAACGATGCGAATAGCACGTGATCCGTATCGAACCGCAGGAGCAATTCCTTCAGCCAGTCGAACAGGAGGAATTCGCGGTCAGCGCCTGCAAGTTCGATCTTCACTTCTTGCAACGGCCGAACGCTGGCCGGGTCTTCGACCATCGCCGACACCAGACACGCGGCCATCTCCTCGAAGAGCGTGTTCAGATTCGGGGCCGTCGCCCGCAGTCCGAGATCAGCAGTGTGTTCAAACAGCTCGTGCATCGGCGGTACTCGGACACGCAAGACAGAAGAGAGGTTCGGTGTTAGAAGCTCTGAGGCACATCCGGCTGGATAATGTCGATTTGTGTTGTCGGGCCGTCGGGAGAAGGCTGAATCGTCACGCGAATGTGGAAGTGGATGTTGTGAACCTGAAGCGGGAACACACCGGTCATCGGAGTGAGCGACGGCGGGTTTCTGAACGTCCACTCAACCGGGATCATCGCCAGGATCGCGAGTCGCGCTGAGACCGGCCCCAGCAAGCGAGCGGGCATTCGGTCGCGTTCGACCCATTCATCATCGATGCGATAACGAACCGCGACGGAATCGGGGTCGGGGAATATCAGGATGCGATCTGCTCGCAAGTTGATCGCTTCCTGGATAATCAGGTTCACCAGACGCACAACCGGCGAGTTGGGAAGCGTTGACAACTCCACACTCGGTTGCGACGCCGGAGACGTGAAGACCGGTTCGGGGAACTCGTACAAGTACTCATTCACCGATTCCACCTCGTTCTGGCCGAACGCGCGGTCGATAGCCTCCTGCATGTCCTCGCGTGCAGCACCTACCAGAACGATTTCGCGGTTGAGGATGAATTCCAGCTTCTGCGCGGTGTCGAAGTCGTGCGGATCGGCTGCCGCGACGAGCAGCGTTCGTCCTTGCATGTCAAGCGGCAGGACAAGATTCTCGCGTGCGACCGATTCGGGCATCAGTTCCAGCACCGCGAGCGGAATCTCGAAGTTCGCGAGTCTTACTGTGATGTTCGGCGCGGGGAGGAGTTGCAAGAACGACTTCGGGTAGTCGGTGAAGAGCTTCGCGGAGATGGTGAGTTGTGCCCGAATCTTCGGAACGTATTCTTCCGCTTGCCGATGAAGTTCGCGGCGCTCGCGGCTTCGTTGTGGGTAGCGGTCGGCTTCGATGTTCAGGCGGATGTAGTACGCCCAGGCCGCGTTGTGCTTCTGGCCCGATTCTTCGAGCCAGTCGGCGAACACCAACCGCGTGGTGGTGTCGGTGGGCTGTTCCAGATACTTCCGCATGAAGGCGTCAGCGTCGGGGTGAGAGAACATGACGTGCCCCCGTGTTCCTGATTAGTCCTCCTCTCTATCAGACTCGCCCGTGAAGCGTTCCGCAAGAGCCTCCGCGAACGCGGGTGCGGTAATGGATTCTGGCATTGAGCTTGATTCACCCAGCCGGCTAACGCCGGCGGTTCGACAATGCCCCGTCGAACCGCCGGCGTTAGCCGGCTGGGTTGCTTCCACTGGCAGAAACGATTGCCGCACCCGCGAACGCTTCCTCTGAGCTGGGCGATTCCTCACCACCGCATGACCGCTGTTCCCCACGCAAGTCCAGCGCCGAAGCCGCTGAGCACAACCAGATCGCCTTCCTTCAATCGACCGGCTTCCGCGGCTTCATCAAGCGCGATCGGAATTGAGCCGGCCGAAGTGTTTCCGTACTTCTCCAGGTTGTTGAAGACCTTCGAGCGCGGAATGTGTAGCGAGTCGATAGCCGCGTTGATGATGCGGATGTTCGCCTGATGAGCAACGAAGAGGTTCACGTCATCGACCGTCAAGTCGGCCGCGTGTAGCACGTCTCGAATGGTGTCGCACAGAATATTCACCGCCCACTTGAACACCGCGTAGCCATCCATGTACATGAAGTGCTTCCCGGCGGCGATCAACTCCGGTGTGATTGGCGTCCGGCTTCCGCACGCTTCGCGTTGAAGCAGCGGGCCGCCGGAGCCTTCCGAACCCATGCTGTATGCGAGAAAGCCCTGATCCGCTCGGCTAGGTTCAACGAATACCGCGCCCGCGCCGTCGCCGAAGAGCGGATATGTCTTGATGTCGCTCGGGTTCAGCACGCGGCTGTTCGTGTCTCCGCCAATCACAAGCGCGCGGTCGCTCTGTCCGGCCTTCACATACGCCGCGGCCGTCAGGAGCGCGTACATGAAGCCCGCGCAGGCTGCTTCCACTTCAATCGCCGGGCCAACCAGCCCGATTCGATCTTGAACGAGACACGCGGTTGAAGGAAACGACATGTCCGGCGTGAAGGTGCCGAGCACGAGCAGATCGCAGTCCTTCGCGGTGCGGTTGGTCTTGGCGAAGAGATCGTTGACGGCTTCGACACACAAGTCAGATGTGGCCTGATTGGGAGCAGCGTGTCGGCGTTCAAGAATGCCGGTACGCTTGACGATCCAGTCGGAATCGAAACCGAGCCGCGCGTGGAGGTGCTGGTTGTCCACGACCATGTCCGGCACATATTTCCCCGTACCGACTACGCGAACGCCCATCAGGGATCGACATTTCGGCCTGGACGAAGGTCGCTCGCTCATCGGTTGAAAATCCACACGGTAGTCGGGCCGAGTGCCCGCGGTGGCCTTCTTCGGCCGTGAAAAGGGATTATATGAAGCCGAGTTCGTCAGTGATCAGTCATCAGTAATCAGTGAACAGTCAGGAGTCAGTCAGCAGTAAAGACAGACCAGAACACCCCGTCCCGATGACTGATGACTGGTGACTGATCACTGTCGTTCGGCCCCTGACGATAAGAACCTGAGGAGGCCGGTGATGGCGCGGGCGGTCGCATCAATTCGCAAGTTGCCGTCCGTCGGTGATAGGTGGAACGCACCCAGGAGCATGTTTACGCGGAAGGTGTTCTCGAAGTGTCTTGTATTTGTTTCGAGGAACTGCAAGGCCGCGAGGAAGTTCACTGAATCGGCCATCGCGGGGCGATACTTCCCTTCGCGAGTCAAGTCGCCGGTGACGCGCGTGAGTTGATACGCATACGCCAGACTCTGCACGTACAACCCAGTTTCGACCGCTCCGGCCGGTGTGTCGGTCATCTGGCCGTTTGCCATCGTGCGGAATCCGCCGGCCCACTGCGGGCATTTCGGATCGGTCGTGGGGATTTGCAACTGACACAACCAGTCATTCATCTCGAAGGCCGCGGCCGTCAGTTCGGTTAACTTGGTCTGAAGATAAAGCTCCGTGGCGGCAGGCGAGATGGTCGCGGCCATCATCGGGTTTGGTTTGGCTCGGAACGCCGCGTGATAGAACGCCACTCCCTTCTTGACGGCTTCTTTCTTCCAGTCCGCGGGTCGGAATCGGTTGCTCATCGCCAGAGCCTGAAGCGCGAATCCGGGGTATTCGTTCACACCAGCCGGATCGATCTGCATGGGGACATCGTTTGGGCCATCGGTGTAGTGAACAGAGCCGTCCGCGCGCAGTTGAGAGCGCAGGAACGCGCAGAGCATCTCCGCGTCCTCGATCAACTTGTCGCTTGGGTTGGGCAATTCGTAAATCGCAAGAGCCACTGTCGCAGCGAAGCCGACTCGATTGCACACAAGCGACATGTGAACCGGCACGCGGCTTTTGGGTTGTGTGTCTTCAATCTTGGTGGAAGCCAGCAGAGTGAGAATTGCTTGATTGGCAATCGCGGACTGTTTCTGATCGCCGGTGAACTTCGCCGACTGTGCCATTGCCAGAGCTGCTTGAGCTTGCTTGAGGTCGTGATCGCCGGTCATTGATCGCCGGAGGGCGGGCAAGTAGCCGAACAGGAATCGGCCGTTGGATTGGTTCATGCGCACCATCCAGTCTGAGCCGAGCAACACTCCGCGGACGGCGAATTGAGTCGTGGGTGGGAACGCGGCAAGTGGTTCAAATTTGCTCAGTGGTGTTTCGTTGCTTGTTGGCGGAGGAGTGGGTGTTGTAGGTACACCCGCGGCCGGGAATGGCTTTGGCGGCACTGGCGGCATCGGGTCGAGCGACTTCGGAGGCGCGGGCGGCGTGATGGGTGGCGCGACAGGCGGAGAGACCGGAGGTTGAGCAACGCTCACGACAAC
>JAKEEV010000203.1 GCA_022616395.1 Planctomycetia bacterium
GGAAGCCATTGCGGGAAATATTTGATGAACACCGCCCAGTAGACGAGCGCAAGCGTGCTGTTGATGCTCGCGACGACCAGAAACGCACGCCAGCGCTTCATGCCAACCGCCATCCGCGCGAACACCCCAGGAAACAGAGCCGCGACCAGAGCCAGCGGACCCACGAGCACAAAGGAGGGGATCACGCCGAAGAGCGCGGAACTCGGAGCGCGGAACTCGGAACGAAGATCGGAACAATCCTCTTGGTTTTCCGTTCCGCGCTCCGAGTTCCGCGCTCCGAGTTCCGCGCAGTCCTCGCACTTCCCCGGCTTCTCGACCGCGGGGCCGTAGCCGGGTTTCTCGTCCTTGTTGGGTTCGGGTGGTTTCGCTTTCTTCGCCAGTACGTCTTCGATGGTCTTGACCATCTCGGCGGTTGTGCCCTTGAAGGTGCGACGGAGGAGCGGTTCGCCGTGGAGGAATGCCCAGCGCACCGTTTTGCCATCCGCGTCGAGAGTGCCGTAGATGGAGAACCACGATCCTTCGGTGAACACCTTCGCGTTGTAAGTTTTGCCCTGCCTGCGCACGAAGAAGACCACCTTGCGGCCTTCGAGTCGGTCCATGATGGTCTTGGTGTCGTTGGCTTTCTTCGCCTCGTCGTCTCCGGTCATGTTCACGGGGATGCGGTCGAACGGCGGCGCGCCCTTGAGCTTCTTGTCGAGCGTGAAGATCGCGGAAGGCTTGTCCGGATCGAGCTTCTCTACCTTCGCGACGAAGATGTATTGATCGCTCTCCATGACCTCCGCGAGCGGCGTGAGCTTCGTAATCACCGCTTGTGACGCGGGGGCGGTGAAGAGCAGTGTGAGAAGGGCGAACGCCGTGAGGCGGGGGAACAGGCGGGAGGAAACGCGCATGGCGGGAGTGATCCTTCAGGCGGGCAGCGACACGTTCCAGTGTAGCTCAACTCCACCCGAAAGCCCACAGGCGGAATGTGTTCCAAGATACCAGAACCGAATCTGGCAGCGCAAAACAGAGCCGCGACCGTCAGGGAGCGCTTTACGAAGATCGCTCCCTGACGGTCGCGGCTCTGAAAGATTTACGTTCGCCGGAATTGCTTGTCGAGTTCGTGTCGGCTGAACAGTAGCGATGTGGGTCGGCCGTGCGGGCAGTGGTGGCTGTCCTCGGCCATTTCACGCAGGTGAAGAAGATACGCGATCTCTTCGGGCGAGAGCTTGTCGCCGGCCTTCACCGCGGCCTTGCACGCCATCGTTGCCATGAGCAAGTGAAGCATCGCCTCTTTCGTCGGCGGTCGCTCCTGCGTGACAAGGTGATCGATTACGCTGCGAAGAATCTCGTGCGGCGGCTTGCGACCAAGTAGCGTGGGGTAACTGGAAAGCAAGATTGTGTTCCCGCCGAAGTCGGAGACTTCCAAACCCAATTCGCGCAGCGCATCAGCCGCTTCGAGAACCAGCGCGGCTTGCTCCGCGGGGAGGTCCATCGGTTCGGGGATGAGCAACCGCTGCACTTCGAGTTGCCCGGCTCGAATGCGCGTGCGAAGTTGCTCGAATAGAATGCGCTCGTGAAGCGCGTGCTGGTCGATCACGAGCATCCCTTCGGACGTTTCCAACACCAAGTACGCATCGTGAAGCTGAATCGCGGTGGAAGGAGGCGGGGTCGGAATCGCGGTCGGGAAGGGCGGACTTTCAGAACCCACCCCCCCAACCCCCCTCCCTGCAGGGAGGGGGGAGTCAGAGACGCTCTCCGAAGGAATGGAAGACTCCGAGCGCTCGGTGATTTTCTCCCCTCTCCCTTCGGGAGGGGAGGAAGACAGGGGGGTGGATTCTTTTTCTTTCTCCCCCTCCCTGGAGGGAGGGGGTTGGGGGTTGGGTCCGAGAGCCTCCACCCGCTCGTTGACGGTCGCGGTTCGCCCCGGAGGGATCGTCGGCACCTGCACACCCGTTGGAGTTCGCCAGAACGGATCGGCAAGCTCTCCGCGTTCCCACGGCGCAAGCGTCTGCTCGGCCTGTTCCCGTCGCGGAGAAGTGAACAGCGTCGGTGCTTCTGTCTTCTGCTGGCTGTCCTCTGATCTCTGATCTCTGATCTCTGGTCCCTGTCCCCGGAACCCCACTTCCTGTCCTTGCGGAACAATCAGTTGCGGAACCAGGTTCTCTTTCAGCAAGCGATTTTTGATCGTTCCGCGAACCAGCGAGTAGACGAGCGAGTTCTCCTGGAATCGCACTTCGGCTTTCGTCGGGTGAACGTTCACATCCACCTTGTCCGCGGGGACCGTGAGGAACAAAAAGCCGATGGCGTATCGGCCGGTCATCAAAAGTCCGCGGAAGGACTCTTGCAGAGCGTGTGCGATGCTTCGGTCGCGGAACCATCGGCCGTTCACGAACAGATATTGAAGCTTGGCGTTTCCGCGATCACACTTCGGGTCCGCGATGTAACCGGTGAGGCGCATTGGGCCGGGGCCGGAATCGAGTTCATAGAGCGCATCTCGAACTTCGCCCGTGAAGAAGAGCGCGATGCGGTCGAGCAACCCGGCGCTCGCGGGGATGTCGTAGACAAGCCGACCGTTGTGCTTGAGCGTGAGGTGAAGCGTGGGGTGAGAGAGAGCGATTCGCGTGACCGTTTCGCAGACGTGCCCAAGTTCGGTCGCGACACTCTTGAGGAACTTTTTTCGCACCGGCACGTTGTAGAAGAGGTGTCGAACTTCAATTCGTGTGCCCGGTGCGCCGTTCCAGGGCTTCACGGGCGACAGCACACCGCCATCACACTTCACCTCCGCGCCCGCATCGCTTGCGGCGTTGCGAACACAAGATTGCAACGTGACTTGTCCGACTCCTGCGACAGATGCGAGAGCTTCTCCACGAAAGCCCATCGTGCCGATACGGAACAAGTCGTCGGCGCTGGCGAGTTTGCTGGTCGCGTGTTGGGCGAAGGCGAGCGGCAAGTCGTCCGGCTCGATTCCGCAGCCGTCATCGACCACGCGAATGAGTTCCGTTCCGCCCGCATCCAGATCAATATCGATGCGCGTACTACCGGCGTCGATGGAGTTTTCGAGCAACTCCTTGACGACGGACGCGGGCCGCTCGATCACTTCACCCGCTGCGATCTTGGTGACGACATCCGGCGGTAATTGTCGAATGCGAGGCATGGCTTCCCGTTCGGCGAAAGTGTGATGGTGATAGTATCGCCTGTGGAAGTGCGAGGAGGAATCCCAGTTGGGGCGAATCCCGCCCGCAAGGGCGGTGGGTGAACCCGCGACCCTTGCGGGTCGGGTTCGCCAAGACCCCCGCCCTTGCGGGCGGGGTTCGCCTGGCTTCTGGATTCTTGAAACTCACTCCCAGTTCGCGAAGTAATGCACGGCAAGATACGCACTGGAGGCTCAGCATGATTCGCCTCTCCCTCTCGGCCGTGGCTGTTCTGCTGCTTGTGAGTTCCACGTCGCGAGCCGCGGACCCGCTCGATTGCATTCCCGGTTCCGCACAGGCCATTATCGTTTCCGATAACCCGCGCAAACTTGCGGAGGCTGTTACGGGTCTCGAAGCGTTCAAAAACGCGCAGAAGCTTCCGCAATATGCCGCGATCTACGATTCCACAACCGCCCGGCGCGCGTTCCAGATTCTCGCACTCTTTGAAAAGGAACTTGGCGCGAAGTGGCCTGAACTGCTCGACCAACTCGGAGGCAATGGCGTTGCTATCGGCCTTCAGTTTGGCACCGACCCAGCGCCAACGATCCTCGTTCTTCAAGGCAAGGACGAGAAGCAAGTGGCGAAGGCCGTGGATCTGGCGACGAAGGTGATCGACGAGGAACTCGCGCGGCAGGGAAGCAAGGATCGCGTGCAATGGTCGGACATCGCGGGGCACAAGGTTGCGAAGTTCGGAGACACTCACCTCGCCCGCGTCGGGGCTACCGTTCTCGTTTCCAACAACGAGACGATGCTGAAGGCTGCGGTGATTCTCGCAGCCACTCAAGGCGACAAGCCAGTCCTTCATAAAGCACGCAAGGACGCGTTCAAGTCGCTCCCGAAGGATCCGCTCGCGTGGCTGTGGATCGACTTCGCTTCCGTGAAGCAATCGCAGTCCGCGAAGGACTTCTTCGACGCGACGCGCAAAGACTTCCTGCAAACGCTTGTCGTCGGCGGAACCATCGACTGCCTTCGACGCGCTGATTATGTCGCCGCGGGGTTGTACAAGGAACCGACTGGCTTCCGCTTATCACTGAGAATCCCGGCCGGGCGAAGCGAGTTCCCGCCGGAGTTCCAACTGCACGTTCCACCGAAGGGCGAGCCGGGTGCGCTTCCACTGCTCGAACCGCCCGGAACGATCTACAGCCAGAGCTTCCACCTCGACATCGGTTACATGTGGAAACATCGCGACAAACTCCTGAACGATGAGATTCGCGGGGGATTGGAACAGGCCGACAAAGAGTTGGCGAAGGTTCTGCCGGCGGGCGTTAAACTCGGCGATCTGCTGGAGATGTGGGGGCCATATCATCGCGTGGTTGTGGCGAATCACGACAAAATGCCCTACAAGAAAGAACCCGGTCAGCGGTTCCCCGCATTCGGCTATGTCGCCAGCATGCGCGATGCGAAGTTCGCCAAGTCGCTCGCCCCCACACTGCGCGCCGCGGGGGTTCTGGCCAGTTTCCAACTCGGGTTGAAGCTCACCGAACACAAGCACGAGGGGATCGACATCGTCGCTTATCGGTTCCCCGAAGACAAGGAACTGGCCGACGACCCGGACGGAATCCGGTTCAACTTCGAGCCGTGTTTCGCAACCGTGGGCGATTACTTCGTCGTCGCCAGCACAGTCGAGTTGTGCAAGAAGCTCATCACGGAACTCAAGCGCGTTGAGAAAGAACCTGCTCACAAAGCCGTGATCCGAGGAAAGTTCTTCGCGAGGGGAGGCGCGGAACTTCTCGCGGCTCTGCCGGAACCGCTCATCACGGATGCAATTCTCTCACGCGGCATCGGACTGGACGAAGCCCGCAAGGAAGTCGCCGCGTTGGTGTCGTGGATCAAGTCGCTTGGAGCGGTGGGAGTCGAACTCGACATCGCCGAGAAGGAATACAAACTGGACTTGGTGTGGGAATTGGCGAAGTAGGCGAACCCCGCCCGCAAGGGCGGTGGGTGTGCTGTGTGGACCCGCCGCCCTTGCGGGGTTCGCCTGGAGAGTCCTCATGATCGACCCCAAGACAGCCTGGCAGCCGTATTCGCCCAGCGCTGAGAATCCGTGGGACCGGAAGAAGGTCGGGCACCTCTACCGGCGCGCGGGGTTTGGCGCCACTGTGAAGGAACTCGACGCTGGCGTGAAAGACGGCCACGCAAAGACACTCGACCGCGTACTCAAGGGCGAACCGGAGACCGCCGACTTCACGCGCACCTCCGACTTCATGGCCAGTGAACGCTCGATGCCGGTCGGCGCTCCGCAACAGCGACTTAGCGCGTGGTGGCTCGACCGAATGCTCAAGACTCGCCATCCGCTTCGAGAAAAGCTGACGCTCTTCTGGCACAACCACTTCGCCACGAGCAACGCGAAGGTGCAGAACGCGCGGTTCATGCTGACGCAGTATCAGTTGATGCAAACTCACTCGCTGGGCAGCTTCCGCACGCTGCTCACCGAAATGGGCATCGACCCCGCGATGATGGTGTGGCTGGATACGAACACCAGCACGAAGGGTACGCCCAACGAGAACTACGCCCGCGAGTTGATGGAACTCTTCTCGCTCGGCATCGGCAATTACACCGAGACCGATATTCGCGAAGCGGCGAAAGCGTTCACCGGCTACGAGATCAAGGACGGTAAGGGGATCTTCAACCGCCGACAACACGATACGAGCGAAAAGGAAGTGTTCGGCAAGAAGGGGAAGTTCACCGGCGAAGACATCGCGAAGTTGTGCCTCGAACACCCCGCGTGCCCGCGCTTTATCGTCAGGAAGCTATATCGCTTCCTGATTAGCGACACCGACAACCCAGCCGCGGAACTGATCGACCCACTTGCGAAGCAATACCGAGAGTGGGACTTTGACACCGGCAAACTTGTCTCCGCGATGCTCCGCTCGAACTTATTCTTTTCGCCAGATGCGTACCGGGCGAAGATCAAGTCGCCGGTGGAGTTCGCCATCGGCCTTGTTCGCACTCTCGAAGGCACCAGTGGAACTCTTCCGCTTGCGGAAGTGCTCGAAGGATTGGGGCAAGTGATCTTCGCGCCTCCATCAGTGAAGGGCTGGGATGGGGGCGAGGCGTGGTTGAACGCGCAGACGCTCCTCAGCCGTAACAACCTCGCGCTGGCGATCACATCCACGGAAGACTCACGCTTTGGAACGCGCTGCGACCCTGCGGAATTGCTTGCGAAGCACGCGAAGACCGATACTCAGAGAGTAGACTTCCTGCTCGGTCTGTTTCTGCAAGGCGATGTGCCCGACTCTGCACGCGACAAACTGCTCGCCTACCTGAAGCAAACGAAGGACGTGAAGTTCCCCGCGTACTGGTCGGCGGACGACATCGCCAACCACCGCAC
>JAKEEV010000204.1 GCA_022616395.1 Planctomycetia bacterium
GAGCGCTGAAATAAGATCGCTCCCTGACGGTCGCGGCTCTGATTACACCAGAGCGCTGAAATAAGATCGCTCCCTGACGGTCGCGGCTCTGATTACACCAGTGATTCGAGTAAGTACTTCAGCTTGCGGACCTCCGGTTCGACCGGGAACGGGCTATCCGGCACATCGCGAATATCCACCGTCAACGCGCGGTCATAGCGGAAGCGGTCAAGTTGCGAGATGATCCGGCCGTACTCGATTTCACCCTGTCCGATCCGCACCTGGAATTGGTCCGGCGTTCGTCCGGTGTCTCGCAAGCGGACATGCCGAACAAACGGATAGAGGCAGTCGTAATTCATCTCCCCATGTGGCCCGACATGATAGTAGCTCGGATCGAGAGTTAGCCCCAATCCTGGAACTCGGCGACACAGTTCCGCGGCACCGAGCGGATCGGCCGCGACACTCTCGGCGTGAGTCTCGACCGTGAGAATCACTCCTTCCGCCTCCGCGACCTTCACCCAATCCTTCAGCCGTGCGACCTCAGCATCAAGATCACTCCCGATCGGAGCCACCGGGACAGTGAGTACCGGCACCGTGGAGATGCGCGCAAGCCGACAGACCGCGTGGAACTGGTTGCGTGCCTCAGCGCTCTCGATTGATCCGAAGCGCAGATGAATCGCCGCCAGGGGCAGATTGGCTGCTTTGAGTCGCTGGGCAATGCGCGCAACATCGGCCGTGACTTCCGCCGGAGTTAGATGCGGACCCTCGGCATGAACCGCCAGATCGGCCTTGGTGAAGTGCATCTCGCGAACAGTGCGGAGGGTTTCTTCCAGCGACAAATGGCTGAAACTGAGCGTTGAACACGCAACATACACGGCGTTCCCCCCTCCCCGCGCGCACGAAAGTCGTGCGCGTCCCCCTTCGTCTCTCGGCGAGTCACTGACCCCCGCCAGCAACCCGTCAGAAGACGCCCCCACAAGGGAGAGGGGGATAGCAATCACCAAGCTGACACGCAAGCAAAAAGCGCCGAAAAGTCCCCTTGCGAATGCTCTTGATCCCAGCTACGAGCCGCCCAGGTTACCCAATTCAAGGAGCGTTGATGGGTTCGCTTCCAATCGCCGACTGGCCGACCACGCTCGATCGGATGGACACCGCCCTCGCATCTGCTCTGAAGTCTCTTGAACGCGCGGAGGAGCGATGGGAGATGGCCGTTGCTCCTTCGGCAGGAGATGGCGAGCGACCCCTGGCGCTCGACCGGATCGACACGCGCTTGAGCGAATCGGAGACGCGGTTAATCGCGGCGCGAGAGTTAGTCGAGTCCGCGGAGCGGGAACTGGCCGAGAGGAACACGGCAATCGAGAACTGGCTCAGGCTCTTCGCTCGGTGGGAAGATCGGCTACGGAGGTAAGCTCCTTTCGTTGGAGTCCCGGCTTTCGCCGTCTTCACTTTCACCGCCTGAAGGCAACTCCAACTCAAAACTGCTTCTCGTTTGCCTACAACAACAGGAGGACACATCCTCTGCGTTGTAGGTGAGTCATGTCACGGTTCGCGGTTATCATCCCCGCGGCAGGGAAGTCCTCCCGGTTCGGGGGGTTGGAGAAGAAGCCTTTTGTCTCGCTTGACGGAAGGCCCGTGTGGCAACGTGCCGCGGAGCCGTTCTGGACCCGCGACGACGTGAGTAAAGTCTATCTGGTAATTGCCCCGGAGGATCGCGACGACTTTCGCCGCCGGTTTGGGCACCTGATCGCATTCGCGAACGCGGAGGTGGTCAACGGAGGCTCGGAGCGGTTTGAATCCGTCGCGAATGCCCTCGCACGGGTGCCCGAATCCGTCCCGTTCGTTGCGGTTCACGACGCGGTGCGCCCGCTGACGGCCACACCACTTGTCGATGCGGTCTTCAAGGCGGCACAGACTCACGGAGCAGCAATGCCGGCGGTGCCGATGGCCGACACGCTCAAGGAAGTCGATCCCGCGACCAACCGCATCACCAATACAATCCCGCGAGGCAAACTCTGGCAAGCGCAAACACCGCAGGTGTTCCGGCGAGACTGGCTCGCGGAAGCTTATGCCAGGCGCGCATCGCTCACCATCCCCATCACGGATGATGCGCAGTTGATCGAGGCGATTGGGCACGCGGTGGTCGTTGTTCCCGGTTCGTCGGCGAACTTCAAGATTACAACAAAGGACGATCTGGAACTGGCAGAGGCCGTACTCAAAGCACACGCCTCGAAGGGAGGCGGATCTCCACGCCACTCCGCGGGTGCATTCGACGACGAGGCCAAGTGGTGAGGGATTCGGCAAGGAAGGCAGAAACTCGGGCCTGGGCATCTCTGGTGGAGTTGACGATTTGAACAAGAAAGGGTAAACCCCGCGCTGCGAGTTCCCGGCGCTGGAGGCAAGGATGCTTCTCACGGCTCAGTGCATGGGTGTGGCGTTTCTCGCCGGCTACCTCATCGGCGCGCCTCTTGTGTGGCTTGTGCGTAGGGGAAAGCCGCTCACCACGACCGATTGGCTCTACGCTCCGTTCATCGGTCTGGGAGCGGCAACGCTTCTCACACATCAGCTCGCGTATTTCGATATTCGTATCGTGTGGTCAGCGCCGGCGATTTGGGTCGCGGTCGGGCTGCTGTGGTTAATCCTCGGCTTGCGATACGGCTGGCGAACGCCTTACCGCAACTGTCCCCGGTCCGTGCTATTAGCGACTCTGGTCGTTTATTTGATCCAGGGGTTGGGGCTGGTGTTGAACGGTCCGGATCGCTACGCGAGCCGGCTCCACACCGACCGGTTCAACTACATTTGCGTCTCGCAGTTCCTGATTGATGTTCCCTACTCGACGACCTGGGAAGAACTGGGCCAGCGGGCATACCTTGCAGATGGGATCAAGCTCAAGGGGGACCGAATCGGGGTCATGGCGCTTCAAGGGTTCTTCGCGGTGACCGCGGGCCAACCCGCGAGCCGAATGTTCGAGTCAACGCTTCTGTTAGGTCCGGCTCTGGTGGTCCCGGCTCTTGTGCTCTTCGGCCGGGCGTTGAATTTCACGCGAACACAGACTCTCCTTGCGGCAATGGCCGGAGGATTGCTCCCCGCGCTGACAACACTTCACACGCTCTGCTTCATGGCCAACGTGGTCGCGATCCCGTTTTACCTCGCCAGTTCCGCGGCGAGTTGCGCGCTGGTTATCGCTCCTTCCGTCCGCCGACTGCTGCTGACCGCGCTGTTAACCGCGACAACCGCCTCGCTCTACATCGAACTGGTTCCGCTCTTGGCGGCCACCGCGTTCGGAGCGGGTGTGTTCGGTGTGCTCGTCGGTCGGTGTCGGTGGTGGCGTGTGATGAGTGTGCTTGCGGCTCTGGGTGTGCTGGGGCTTGCAATTTACCCCAAGTCCAACGCTGCCCAACAACTCGATGCTCTTGGGCGCAGTTCGTCTGTCACACCTGCTGAGAATCCCGTCTCCTGGCTACAGGGTGAAGCAACATTCGGGACCGTGTGGGTCTACGATGCCTGGAGCATCGAGCCTCCAGTGTCGCGCCGAAGAATCGTAACTGCTATCGGCGTGGCGCTGTCGGCTGTCGCGTGTGTAGGGTTGTTGCGATTGGTGTGTGGGGCCATCGCGGGGCGATTCAAGCCGGTCGCTGAGCATGAACCAACCAGGTGTCAGGCAGGTGTGATGTCGGCGATGGTTGCGTGTCTTGCGGTCGGTCCCCTGTTGTTGTTTTACGATGGCAAGCATAACTACCAGGCGATGAAGCTACTGCTTTCGCTGGCTCCGGTGTGGGTCATCGCGCTTGCTGGTGCGATTCGGCCCTGGAGCGAGGCCGTGAGCGCTCTGAGCAGGCGGTCGTGGCGGCTTGGGACAACGCTTGCTCTGGTGGGTGTCGTTTTCGTGTGTGGATACGGAACCAGCGCGCTGACGTTGAGATTGACCAAGAACGCACCGGTTCCGATGTCGCACCAGCAAGCAGCTCTCGATCCTTCGCTCAATGCGCTCAAGGCTGCTCTTCGGCACACGGGCAACCAGGACATTGTGTTGGGCATTGGGCCTGGGATGGTGGGCAATGGTGAATTGAGTTTCGCCGCGCGCAGAAACCGCGTGTGGCTCGCTTGCCCGCAGATTAACGATCGGCACGCGCTGGGATGCACGTCCCCCGATCCGACACTCCGCCCGCTTCCGATGGGTCGCCAACTGGTCGATCTGACGACTGTTCCACGCGAGGCGTTCGTGTTGACGGTGGATTCGCCACACGCCCCGCTGTTGGTTGAAGGCGACAAGAGACTGGAGGTGCGATACGGCCCGTTTCTGGTCTGGCGTGTTGGACCGGGGCCATACAAATTGATCGCGACTGAATTCGCCATGCGTCCGCCGGAACTCGATCACCCCTCGCCCACGCCAAAGACTGCTGCGCGGTGAGGCTCATAGAACGACCAATCTCGGCCGTCTAATCAGGAGTCCGAGGAGAGTTGTTACTTCAGCGGCAGAGGCCAGTCGACAGTTCGTAGCTCGACTCTCCGAGTCGAGTTATCGAACACTCGAATCGGAGAGTCGAGCTACGAGAAAAACCTGCCACACAATACACACATTCTTCTCTGGACTCCTTCCTAGAAAGGCCACCCACCTCCCAGCACTTTCTTCTGCTCCGCGGTGATGGTGCGGATGCCCGCGTCCCCGAGGTCGATGAGTTTATCGAGTTGCTTGCGCGTGAAAGTGGCTTCCTCGCCGCCGGCTTGCACTTCAACTATCGTTCCGCTGCCAGTCATGACGAGGTTCAGGTCA
>JAKEEV010001283.1 GCA_022616395.1 Planctomycetia bacterium
ACCGCGCGTTGAAGCTGAGACATTAACCCGTACAACTCGGCGCGAGGGAACTTGCCGGTGAGTTTGTAGGTATCAACAACAAAATCAATCGCCTTCTGCCATACAATCAGATCGTGGTAATTTGTCAGAGTCATGGCGACGCTCCCAGTTTGTTGTGTGCCTCGTATCACCTTCTTTCCTGTCTTTCACTGTCTTCACTAGCCACGAGCCACTAACCACTAGCCACTTCTAGCTCAGGTCGCCGGCGGTGATTCGTGTCACTTCATCGACTGTCGTGGTGCCGTTGAGCACCTTTCGCCAGCCGTCCTGGCGCAGAGTAATCATGCCGCCCTTGAGCGCTTCGAGTCGGATGACACCCGCGTTCACGCGCTGAACGATCAAGTCCTTGATCACGTCGTTGTTGACGAGCAGTTCGTAGATGCCGGTTCGCCCGCGGAAGCCACTCTGACGACACGACCGACAGCCCATTCCCTTCCACAATTTCCCATCGTGAGTGGCGCTTGTGGCCATCATTTCGACCACGCCTTGTTGGATCGCGATGTCCGCGGCGGGCTTCAGGGCGTTCTTCCGCAGTGGGAAGTCGATGGGGAGTGTGTCCGGGTCGGGCACGAAGGTTTTCTTGCAGTCCGGGCAGATGGTACGAACCAGTCGCTGGGCCATCACGCCTTCCACCGTGCTGGAGACGAGGAACGGCTCGACTCCCATGTCGATCATACGAGTAAAGGCGCTCGGGGCATCGTTGGTGTGCAGGGTGCTGAAGACCATGTGACCGGTGAGCGAGGCGTGAATGGCCATCTCGGCGGTTTCGAGGTCGCGGATTTCGCCCACGAGGATCACGTCGGGGTCGTGACGCAGAATGCTTCGCAGGGCATTGGCGAAAGTCAGGCCGATCTTCGCGTGCGTCTGAATCTGCGAGATGCCGTCCTGGTGGTATTCGACCGGGTCTTCAACGGTGATGATCTTGGTGACTTCGTCCTTGATCTCGTTGAGCGCTGAGTAAAGCGTTGTGGACTTACCGGAGCCGGTGGGACCGGTGACCAGCACGATGCCGTGCGGGCGGTCGATGAGTTGCTTGAACGTGTGGTAAACGTCCGAGAGCATCCCAACCGACTTGAGGTTGAACTCCATGCGGCCCTTGTCGAGGAGCCGCATGACAATCCCTTCTCCGTGAATCATCGGGATGATCGAAACACGCACGTCGATGTCTCGGCCCTGCACCCTCATCTTGATTCGGCCGTCTTGAGGGAGTCGTTTCTCGGCGATGTTCAACCGCGACATGATCTTGATTCGGCTGACAATCGCGGCGGAGAACCGGTCGATCTCTGGCGGCAGATTCTGTTCTTGCAACAGGCCATCAATCCGGTAACGGATGCGGATGTTCTTCTCTTCAAACTCAACGTGGATGTCCGAAGCTCGCTCGTTGGCGGCTTCGACCAGAATCTGGTTCACGAGGCGAACGACGGAGGCTTCTTGAGCGGCCTTCGCCATTTCGCTGTCGTCTGCTTCGAGAGCTTCGAGGAACTCGATGTCGTCCTGTTGCCCCTTGGCTTCTTCCGCGAGAGCCGCGACGGTATCTCCACCGACGCCGTAGTATTGCTTGATGAGCCGGGTGATTTCGCGCGCAGGCGCGAGCACCGGAAGTACGTGCAACCCGGTGAGCGTTTGAAGTTCGTCCAGGGCGTAAACATCAAACGGATCGGCGGTGGCGACGACGAGCGTGCCGTTGTTGCGGGCCACCGGCATGAGGTTCTTGCGGTGGACGAGCTTCAGCGGCATCAACTTCCGAACGTCTTCTTCGACCGTGGCGTGAGAAAGGTCGATTTGTTCCAGCCCGAATTCCTCGGCGATGACCGGCAGTAAGACTTCTTCCTTGAGGAACCCCTTATCGACCAGCACCTGGTGGGGGGGGAAGTCGGGAGCGTTCTTGATCGCGTCAGAAGCCCGTTGCCGGTCGGCGTCGGTGAGTAGTCCGCGAGCAACAAGCGTCGGTATCAGTTGCATGACAGCCCTGTTCGTTCCCGGTGGGTCGCGAGCAGCTCCACATACCGTTGGGAGAGCGGACGTGTTTCGAGCGTACTCGATTTTAAGTAACAGTAAATGAGAACCTGCTGAAACCCGGCAAACTGTACGGGCTTGTGCCCGGCGCGTTCTTCAGAGTAGTAGGCACACGCCGTGTGCCGTTGACTTTGCATTCAGAACGGCACACGGCGTGTGCCTACTACTTTATGGGGCTTGCGCCCGGTGGAGTCGGCTGTTGGTGTTGTGGGAGGGCAGAAAGCAAGGCAAGCCACTCTCAAAGGAACTAAACGCAAGCGCGAGCCGCGCAGAGACCGAACAATTCGGCGTGATCCGCGTTCTGGTCGCGGTTGGCGTGGCGTTGGCAAGCCACAGTCGGGTAAATGAGGAGCGGAGGGAGCAAGATGCCAACCATTCTCGCACCGTTTTACGGAGCAGTTCACATCCCGTCGAACATCAACGATCTGAGCGCGTTCCGCCGATGGGTTCACTTCGCGGAGTTGCCGGAAAAACTCCCAATCCACTTTTTGCGAGGCGATGTGTGGATGAATTGCGCCCGGACGGATTCTCTGGCGAATGTCCTCATCCGTGGAGCGTTGATCGCAACGCTTCACGAGCAGGCGCGGACGGATCATTCGGGGACGTATGTCACGGCTGGGATGCTCTGGTCAAACGATCAAGCCGGGTTTGCAACTCTGCCCGATGGATTCTTCATCTCGAAGGAAGCACTCAAAACCGGTCGTGTTCGGTTCTCGAATGGTGGGAATCCGAAAGCTCACGCGACCGAAGTGATTGGAACACCCGATCTCGTCATCGAAATTGTCAGCGATGAGTCGGAAGAAAAGGATACCGATTGGTTGATGTCTGCCTACTCGCTGGCCGGTGTTCCCGAATACTGGCTGATTGATGCGAGGGGAAAGCGGCTGCGGTTCGACATTCTTGCTCACAGTCCGCGCGGCTATCGAACAACCCGAAAGGTCAACGGCTGGATTCGATCCACAGTCTTCCAAAAGACATTCCAACTGGTCCGTTCCCAAGATCAGGACGAACTCCCAAAATTCACGCTCGAAGTGCGCTGAGTGATGCGTGTGATGGCCCACTCGGAGGCTTCGCGGATCACGTCTTCGGGATCGGTGAGCGCTTTTTCCAGCGCGGGAAGCGCTCGTGTGTCTCCGATATTCCCCAACACAATCGCCGCGTTCCGCAAAAGCCCCGCTCGACGACTGCGCCACATGGACGTTGACTTGAAGCGCGTGCGGAAAGCATCTGCATCCAGTCCGAGCAGTTCCACCGGGTCGAGCCAGGCGAGTTCCGGGTCGTGCGGAAACGCAGTTGGTTGTTTCCCCGCGTGACGGTTCCACGGGCACACGTCCTGACACACATCGCAACCGTAGAGCCAGGTTCCCATCGGCTCGCGCAACTCAAGAGGAATTTCCGAACGCAGTTCGATGGTCAGGTAGCTGATGCACTTGGTCGCATCGAGCACGAACGGTTCGGGGAAGGCTTTCGTGGGGCAGGCGTCGAGGCAC
>JAKEEV010001284.1 GCA_022616395.1 Planctomycetia bacterium
AACAGAGAAGAGGAACCCGTAACGCGGTGTCACTACAATGATCGCGGGGTTTCACAAACCCCCGCCCCGATCAATTCCATTTCACGCTGAACCAACACACCTCCGTGACTGCGCACCGGAACCATCTTCGTACTGAGTCCGGCGCTCTGGTGATTCCCTACGCGGACCTCGCCGGCTCTGTGAACTGCTTCGCCCTCCGCCGACCACACAACCCACCAATCGTTGACAACAAGCCCCTGAAGTACATCGCTCCGAAGGGTGAGCCATCCCGCCCGTACTTCCCAGCCGAATGTCGTACTGCTCTGCTCGACCCTGACGCCGACTTGTTCCTGACTGAGGGACCACTGAAGGCGCTCGCATTGGCACAGATCGGTTTCGCCGTGGTCGCTCTCGCGGGCGTGTGGAATTGGAAGGTGGCGGGCACCGAGGAGCTACTACCCGAACTCGCCGACGTGCCACTTACCGGACGTGACGTCTACATCGTGTTCGACTACGACCAGAAACCGGACACACAACAACAAGTAGCAGAAGCCCGACGACGACTCGCCCGCGCACTCCTGAAGGCGAGAGCCGCAGAGGTACGGAATGTTTCCCTCCCACCCGGTCCGAACGGGACCAAGCAGGGTGTTAATGATTTCCTGGTCGCCCACGGAGCGGACGCATTCCGAGAACTGGTTGCGTGTGCCGAACCCATGACAGCCGAGAGCGTTGAGGTAATCCCGCTCCGCAATCCCGAAGGTCACACGGACACCGACAACGGGTACAGATTCGTAGCGAAGCACGGCGAGGATGCCCGATACGTCGGTCCCTGGGAGAAGTGGTTGCTCTGGGACGGCGCGCGCTGGAAACACGACCAGCTACTCGCCATTGACAAGAAGGCAAAGCAAGTCGCCGAAGGAATGGTGCAAGAGGCGAGGGCACTGTTGAAAAGTGCGAAGGACGAAGACGCCAAGAAGCTCGCACTCAAAGCCCTTGATTTCGCAATCTCCACGAAGGACATGGGCGGACTCCGGGCGATGCTCGCGGCAGCGCGGAGCGAACTCGCCATCGGACCGGATGTGCTGGATCGCGACCCGTGGTTACTGAACGTCGAGAACGGCACGCTTGACTTGACATCCGGTGAACTCCGACCACACGACAAAGCAGACTGGATTACAAAACTCGCACCGGTCGCTTATGACCCGGACGCAGAGTGCCCGGTCTGGTTGTCCTTCCTTGACACCATCTTCGCCAGCAACGCGGAACTGATCGGCTACATGCAACGGCTGATTGGCTACGCTCTGACGGGTGACACCAGCGAACACATTCTGCCGTTCCTCTTCGGAACTGGTGCGAATGGCAAGTCTACGCTCGTGGAAACTGTGCTGAAGCTGCTCGGCTCCGATTACGGAATGAAGGCTGCGCCCGATCTGCTGATGGCTCGTCGCGGCGAATCCCACCCAACAGACCGCGCGGACTTGTTCGGTAAGCGATTGGTCGCCTGTGTCGAGACTGAAGAAGGTCGGCGTATGGCCGAAGCCTTGACGAAGGAACTAACAGGTGGTGACCAGATTCGCGCACGTCGAATGCGTGAGGATTTCTGGCAGTTCGCACCGTCGCACAAGGTCTGGCTCGCTGGGAACCATAAGCCCCGAATCGTCGGGACCGATCATGGCATCTGGCGTCGGGTGAAGCTGATCCCCTTCGAGGTGACCATACCTGACGCGGACCAAGACAAGAACCTACCGGCGAAGCTGACCGCGGAGTTGTCCGGGATTCTTAACTGGGCACTCGCGGGCTGTCGAGACTGGCAAGCGAACGGGATGCAGGAACCCGCAATCGTTCGGGCCGCAACGAACGAGTACGCCACAGACGAGGATGAGGTCGGCCAGTTCCTGAGCGAACACTGTGACCTCGACGATTCCTATCTCGCCGCCGGTGGTGAACTCTTCGCTGCATTCCAAGAAGCCTTCCCTGACAGCCGGTTGAGCAACCATGCCTTCGGCGCACGACTCCGGGCGAAGGGATTCACGAATCGCGACGCATCGAACAAGCCGCTTCGCGACCGACAGGGAAGGTACTCGTGGCGCGGGCTGAAGCGGAAGTCTGTCGTGAGCGACCAGCAGGCGCAGGAGATGAAGGATTACCTCACCAAAGCCAAGCGACAGGGGAACAAGTGATGGTCACTCCCCGACACCGCACAACGGCTGACCCTAAGTCGGTGAACCGACAGGCTTCCTTGGACCGGTTCCGCAACGAGTTCGAGCGCCGACGGAATGGTAATCTTGTCGCCCACCTGGACGGAATGAGGTTGACGGTCTTCTACTGCAACGAACGACACCGCTTCGGGTGGTGCATCTCCTATCTGGGAGACCCATGCTACTCGCCGTAGGACGGCTTCGAGTCAGAGTGGGACGCGATCTACGACTTGTGGCAACGGCTCGAACCATGACCCGATTGACGAAAGGAACCCACGATGAACAACGGACGCTCCATTAAGGCGCTCTGCCTGAAAGAGACTGGCGAACTCTCGCCGTCCCAGGAACAAGCCGCGCTCGCACTCGCTGCCGGGAAGAAGATCGCAGCAGCCGCGAAACTCGCCGAGGTCGGTGTATCCACGGTCAAGGAGTGGTTGTACACGATCCCCGAATTCCCTGCTCGCGTGCGGGAACTGCGTGAAGAGATGACGAAGGAAGCCATCGGCAAGATTGTTGATGGACTCGGCTTCGCAGCGGTCACTCTCCGCAACCTGATGGATTCCGAGAATCCAAACGCGGCGCTCGGTGCGGCGAGAGCGATGTTCGAGATCGCGTTCAAGGTGAAAGAGGGCGACTTGGGGAAGGAGATCGCCGAACTCCGCACCCGCATCAACGCCATCACACGCGCGAGGACGGCATGAACCATCGGCGCGAACTCGAACGGCTGCTAGAGAAGTTGGCGAAGCTGGAAGCCGAGCAACCTTCGGTGCGGATCAACTGGGACGCCCTCGCAACCGGTAACCGTCAAGCATTCGTGGACTCACTGCCCGCTGAGGACAGGGCGATCGGCGAGCGGATGTTCGCCCCGCCTCAGCGCAGCACGTCACCAGTTGAGCAGAAGATCGCGGCAGTCGAAGCACGGGCGACACAGAGCAGCAGTTGACGACACCACCTACTTTCCTCCAAGAGGATCAACGATGGCAACCGTAACGATGAAGCAAACCGCACAGGAGTTCCATGACGCATTCGTTCGCGAACACGGTGGACCGCCTCAGAAGTACGGGACGTATGAGTATGTCCTCAAGGACGGAGCACGGGTCATGCATGATGGACACGCACCAACATACCATCCGGTACCAGCGCAGCCGAATGATGCATGGCTCTGGCGATACCGTTGGCTGTTGCTTCGCTTGGAGCCATTCGACAACGCGATCAAGCTACTCACCGCGATCATCCACGCGGAAGAGACACAGACTGCATACGCACGGACGGGGACGGCTATCCGCGTTCTGGAAACACCGACGTTCACATGGGACGTGAAGACGCTCGGTCCCGCCCCTTCGAGCAAGAACCCCCGCGTCGCTCTGTTGATCGTGCAGAGCCGGCGACGCAAGTTGCGACGGGAGATGGATGCCCTACTTGCAGAACCCGAAGCGGCTGTTGTTCTGCCGCTGCTCAGCGGTCCTCGCGCTCGCTGATTCCCAACCCTGTTCCACTACCTGTGACCACGAGGTTCCCATGTTCGACCGAGATGGATTGTTAATCAACCGCAACCCGCGCTCGCTCACCGTCAATGATGTGACTAACGGCGGAGGGCTGCCAGTCACCAAGATCGTGTTCCCCAATCCGCTCACCAAGAACACGATGGGTGCATACGCCACGACTCCGGGAGGTGGTGACGATGCCGGGTCGCTGATGGTGAAGGCGGTGCAAGACAAGTACAAGGTGGACTATCAGACGGCGCTGCGTGCCATCGCCTCAACCGATGAGTTCATTCGGCGTGAGATCGCAGCGCGGACGGGTCAGGCTCCGGGTACTGTCCCTGTCGGCGCTGCTGTCGCCAACCTCAGCGACTTCAACGGCCAGCCCATCGTCCTGAACACTCCACAGTATCTCGCTGCGCTGGCTCACGCCGATCTACCGATCAAGCCCCTGCCTCCGTCGGCGATGGTAGTGAATGACGTGACGAATGGTGGCGGATTGCCAGCGCCCAAAATGATCCACCCGAACCCGCTCGCCGCGAAGGTGTGACAAGGAAGCAAGGGGCGACGGCTTGGTAACCGTCGTGTTGGCTCCGCTTACTTCTGAGTGTCGAGCCACCGGTGTCAGTCGGTTCCTCCAGCCGCTGACACCGCCCTTCGATCTTCTACCGCACGTCACCGCCACACATCTGCAAATACACGTCTGACCGTCATTGTGATACTGCCTCCTACACGTTAGAGTGATCGTACGGTGATCCCACCGTGTGGAGCCGGTCCGCTTCACTGGCACAAGGAGAACAGCAATGGCGACCACGAAGACCGACAAGACGGCCACACTCAGCGGCAACAAGATCCTCGTGCTGGAAACGCTGGCGAAGGCGAAGGACGGTATGACCCGCGCCCAACTCAGCAAGGCAACGGAAATCCAGAAGGGATGGGCGAAACTTCTCGGCGCGGTGACCCTCGGTGAGCCAGCGGAAGGCACGTTGGAGGGTGACGGCTACGTCAAGTCGGCAGAAGTCGAAGGTGTCCGCGGACTGGTCTACACGATCACCGCGAAGGGCAAGAAGGCACTGGCCGACGCGCAGGACGTGGCGAAGGCGGAGGGCAAGTGATGCTCTCCAACAACCCGCGAAGGATGCCGTTGCCCATCTTCATTGAGTATGACCGGCGCGGCGAGCGGGTAAGGAAGGAGTTCAACGGGCTGTCGAGTGCGGCCCGTTTGTTCTTCACCCGCAAGCTGAAGGAAGGAAAGAACCCGCGTGTGGTGAACCCGAACAAGGTGGACCCGCCAGCGGACCACATCAACCAGCTACCAGAAGACTAAAGCAACACTAGGAGAACAAGCCATGAGCATCGAACACGATAACGGGTCCGTAACCATTTTCATTGGCGATGCGGATGTGCTGATCGGCATGACCGCGTTGCGCGGGGTCGTGCGCGTGTGGTTCGCACGGCTGCCGAGCAACCACGGGCTGACCATCGGTGAGCCAACCCTGCGACCCAACACGGAACCGCCAGCGAACACGGCGGTAATGTTGTACTTCGTGGACCGCAAGTCGATGGAAGCATACCTCGACACGTTGGAGATTCTGATGCGTGAAGCGTTCTACGAGGACCGCGCGTACTGACAGCGTGCAGACTGCTACTTCCCCCAAGCGAGCGCTCTGGTGATAACCCGCCGGGCGCTCGCTTGATGCCGATTGGCTGAGAGGTGGCTACCAGTACAGCGCGGGTTTAGATCAAGCATTTATGCCGCCGCTTTTTGTGGGATTTGGTGGCGGCTGTGTTCCTCTTTTGGTGGTAGCGGATGACATCGCTGG
>JAKEEV010001285.1 GCA_022616395.1 Planctomycetia bacterium
AACAGAGAAGAGGAACCCGTAACGCGGTGTCACTACAATGATCGCGGGGTTTCACAAACCCCCGCCCCGATCAATTCCATTTCACGCTGAACCAACACACCCAGGCATTGGAGCCTGAGATGCCCGACCCAAATGCCCGACCAGACGGAACTCAAAAAAGTTCGCCCCAACTCTCCCCGGAAACCCGCAAACCCGCGGGCACCGATTCAGGAGTCGCGTCGAACCTTCCCCGCTCTGCTTCCAGCACACCCGGACGACTCGGCCGATTCGTGGTTCACAGACTCCTCGGAGAAGGAGCATTCGCGCGCGTTTACCTCGGCTTTGACCCGGAACTGGAACGTCAGGTCGCCATCAAGGTGCCCAAAGCCGAGGAACTGTCCCCGGAGTTTCGCGAGGTATTCATTCGCGAGAATCGTTTGGCGGCGATTATCCACCATCCGAACATTTGCCCGGTGTACGAAGTCGGGACCGATGGCGGAGTGCCTTACATCGTCATGCGAATGGTCCCCAACACTCTCGCGGGCCTCTTGTCGAAACTTCTGACTCCGATGCCTCCTCGAAACGCGGTGGCGATTGCTCGCAAGTTGGCTCTGGGTTTGGTCGCGGCACATTCTCAGAAGGTGATTCACCGGGACTTGAAGCCAGCCAACGTACTTTACGACGATGTCAATCGCGAAGTGCTCATCGCCGACTTTGGACTGGCTCGGTTCGTGGATCAGGCGACCGCGGCGAGCAACGGAGTGCCCAAGGGAACCCCCGCCTACATGGCTCCCGAACAAGCGCGCGGGCGGACGGATCTTATCGGCCCTCTGTCGGATGTGTACAGCCTCGGAATCATTCTCTACGAGATGCTCACTGGTCGAGTGCCGTTTGTCGGGGAAAGTGTGTGGGAAGTGATGCGGGATCACTGCGAGAGGATGCCCGCTGCTCCTTCGAGTCTGCGACCTGGTCTCGATCCGCGACTGGATACGCTCTGTTTGAAGGCGTTGGGAAAACATCCCGCCGACCGTTATCGCTCCGCCAAGGAGTTCGCAACCGCGCTGGGCGAATACCTGCGTGGGAGCGAGAATCTGGTCGAGCCGGCGACCGTCACTCACAAGCCCTCGCCCCCAGTCTTTGAATCACCCAAAGAAGACCCGACGGCCTGGTTCCCTCTGCCCACCAAGGAAGTGCTGGATCTGCCCGAAGAGACCGCCTCGCCCATTAAATCGGTCCCGAAACCCGCGCCGCCCGCTCCGAAACCCGCGCCACCCGCTCCGAAAGCGAACAAGTCAACTCCTCCTCGCCCACAGCCGGCCACGAACCGGCCACGGCCACAACCCAAGCCGGTGGAGGAACTCGACCCGCTTCCCGAGTCGGGAATGTCTATTGGGATGAAAGTGTTCCTGGTCGTGGGTGCTGTGTTGCTCATTGCCGGGGCGACTGTTGGTTTGGTCTTGTCGCAACGGTCTCCGGCACCAGACACAACACAACAGCCTCCAAACAACCCAGACCCCGCTCCACCAACTCCGGTCGTGCCGAAACCACCGGATCCCCCGCCAGTAAAGCCGGTTGACACGGAACTCCCGCGTGAGTGGGAGGATTACAAGCGTCTGGCGCAAACCAACACCGGCACGTTGCCGCTCATCAAGGATCGCGGGCCGAAGCGTTGGCAGG
>JAKEEV010001286.1 GCA_022616395.1 Planctomycetia bacterium
CGTAGCCTCGAATTAAGCCACATGCTCCACCGCTTGTGTGAGCCCCCGTCAATTCCTTTGAGTTTCAGCCTTGCGACCATACTCCCCAGGCGGGGTACTTAGCACTTTAGCTTCGGCAGTAAACCCATATCTAGCCTACTACCTAGTACCCATCGTTTAGGGCTAGGACTACCGGGGTCAGTGTTGTTACAGGAGACAGGAGACAGGAGACAGGAGTCAGAAAGACTCGCCGCTCTTGCACCTGAAACCGGTCAGGGCATTTCTGCCTGACTCTGCATGTCGCCATGCAGCTCGGACTATATCATTACCCTTCACTTCATCAGGAGGGTATCCGGCGTGTAGTCTCTAGCGGGTCAATATCCACACGGATACGACTTCCGTCGGGATTGTCTCAATGATTGAGAGTTTCCCCGATATAGCCGGATGCACACCGCACCGTCACCGGTGCGGGGGACACCTTTGACTCTGAACAATCTGCAGGGCAGATCATTCAAACAAGTATCTAATCCCGTTTGCTCCCCTAGCTTTCGCGCCTCAGCGTCAGAAGAGGTCCAGCGCGCCGCTTTCGCCACCGGAGTTCCTGTGAATATCAACGCATTTCACCGCTCCACTCACAGTTCCGCACGCCCCTACCTCCCTCGAGGCCGTCAGTATCTAAGGCAGTTCCACGGTTGAGCCGCGGGATTTCACCCCAGACTTGACAGCCCGCCTACGCGCCCTTTAAGCCCAGTGATTCCGAACAACGTTCGCTCGGTTCGTCTTACCGCGGCTGCTGGCACGAACTTAGCCCGAGCTTATTTTTGGGATAGATCACACCCTTGCGGGCTTTTCTCCCCCACTAAAGCGCTTTACAACCCGAAGGCCTTCATCGCGCACGCGGCGTCGCTCGGTCAGGCTTTCGCCCATTGCCGAAGATTCTCGACTGCAGCCACCCGTAGGTGTCTCGCCAGTGTCTCAGTGCGAGTGGTGCGGGTCGTACTCTCATACCCGCTAGACATCTTCGCCTTGGTGAGCCGTTACCTCACCAACAAGCTAATATCACGTGGGCCCCTCACAGGGCGATAAATCTTTGGTCTCACGACATCATCCGGTATTACCCACCATCTCTGATGGCTATCCCGAACCCTGCGGTAAGTACCCACGCCTTACTACCCCTTACGCCGGTTCCCCCATTGCTGGGATTCCCTCGACTTGCATGCCTAATCCACGCCGCCAACGTTCGTTCTGAGCCAGGATCAAACCCTTCAAGTTTTTTTGTTCTTCAATTCGGCCACAGCGGTGAAGCCGTGGAAACCAGAACTGATACAAGTTTGGGTTCAATCTGCCGTTGTTCGGTGTAACTCAAAAGACATGACCGGTTGATCGCGCTGCTTCCCTTGCGAGTTGCAGGCACGATCGACTTGGTCAGAGGTTTGAGTCACGCCGATCATCGGCGGTGACTCACCCCTCATATGGCTTTCGCTACCAACTTGTCAAAGACCAACACCGACCCGCCCTTTCGGGCAAGGCACCAAGCGACTCGCGCGTCTTGCGACTGTTGCGTGTGGTTTGGTGGGTTTACCAACTGCGTTGCAGTGGTAAGGGGAATGATAAGAAGGGATGTGGGAGGTGTCAACCCGCCAACGAGAAAAATGGGGAAAGAACCCCCTTCCCCTCGGTTGAGTGGCTTTTGAGGAGCAACCGTGCCACCAACTGGCTCGCGTGCGAGCTCCATTTTGGGTGGAGGTGGGCGCACGCGGATGTTACAACGAGTGTGCCCTTTGCCTTTGTATCGGTCAAGCACAAACTCGCCTCTTCTCGGACTTTTCGCATGGCAACCCCTCACGCGCTGATCCTTCGCGCTCCCGGAACCAACTGCGATCACGAAGCCCAGACCGCGTTCGAGATGGTCGGCGGACGCGGAACGCGAATGCACCTCAACGCGCTACGCGACAATCCGCGACTTCTCCGCGATTACCAGATTCTCGTGCTTCCCGGCGGCTTCTCTTACGGAGACGACGTGGGTGCGGGCAAAGTGCAGGCCCTCTACATGCAGCACTTCCTCACGGACGCGATGAGGAAGTTCCGCGACGAGGAGAAGTTGATTCTCGGAATCTGCAACGGCTTCCAGGTGATGTTGAAGGCAGGGTTACTGATGCCCGCGGACGAAGACGGCCCGCTAGCAACGCTCGCGGTCAACGACTCCGGCCACTACGAGGACCGCTGGGTGCATTTGCAAGCGACTCCGGGGAAGTGTCCGTTCCTCACGGGCATCGAGCGGCTGTATGTTCCGGTCGGGCACGGCGAGGGGCGGTTCGTGTGTCGAAAGGAGTGGATCGCGAAGGGTCTGGACCAAGCCAGCCAAGTAGTTCTGCGCTATGTGGACGCTGGTGGCCAGCGCGGAGGCTATCCGATCAATCCCAACGGCGCACAGGACGACATCGCGGGCATCTGTGACGCGACCGGCCTCGCAATGGGCCTGATGCCTCACCCCGACCGCCACCTCTTCCCGACGCAACACCCACAGTGGACCCGCCACGGGCTGAAGAGTGAGGGAGATGGCTTGCAGATATTCCGCAACGCGGTGGAGTTCTTCAAGGAGGATTGAGCCGCGCCGCCGACTAACACGCATTTCACGAAGATGAAGCGGCCTTACGAGCCGCGACCGCAAGGGAGCGGGAAACGTCAACCGCTCCCTTGCGGTCGCGGCTCGTTGAAACACGCACCGCCATTGTGAAATGCGATCTAAATGCCGACCTGCTCGATCTTGTAGACCACAACTTTGTCGAAGCCGTCCTTCGGCGACACATAAAGCCGCTGGCAATCGGAGCATTTCCAGACTTCGATTGCGCCGCTTTCCTCCCAACTATCCGCCCACAAGACGACCTTCCCTTGGGCGGTAGCAAACTGCTCAGCGATGAGATCCTGCAATCTCTCGACGCCGACGCTGCTGAGGAGAACGTGTTCGGTGTTATTGGGCGAGCCAGCGTTTGAGAGGATTCGGCCACAGAGGCAGGGGAATTTCATTTGTGTTCTCCTGATTGTTCAAACAACTTCGTCGCCAACCCCGCGATGTGCGTCCTTCCCTTCGCCGGACCATCCTCCAACTTCGCCAACAACTCCGCTGGGATCGCAGATATTCCGGCGAAGGCACCGACGAGCGAGCCGGCCATTGCCGCGACGGTATCGGTGTCGTCGCCCAGGCCGATCGCGCGGCTGACTGTCATCTCGAAGTCGCCCGGTGAGGCCGCGAAGCAGGCAATCGCAGTCACTACCGAGCGATGGGCGTGAAGCGTGCTGCCAAGTCCCGCGAGCGAATCGCTTGGCTTCAACTGCGCCGCGATGTCAAGATGCCAGCGGAACTCTTCGGTCGTTGCGCGTTCAAGTAAGGCGCGATAAAGCTCCTTGCGGTCGAAGTGAGTTGTTCGCAAAGCCCACGCGGTCGCGTAAGCGAGCAACTGCGCTCCTTCAATGCCCAGCGGGTGAGTGTGAGTCGGCAGAGCCGAGAGCCGAGCCTGTTCCCAGAGTTCATCAGGGGTGTTGGCGAAGAGTAATCCGACCGGAGCGACCCGCATCGCGGCTCCGTTGCCGAATGAGCCGCCGGGGAACAGGTTCGCGGCCAGCTTCTTCCAGTTCTTTCCCCGCGACATCGCGCGAAGCACTTTCCGCGCGCCCTGACCATACCCACGATCCGGGTGATAGTTCTCGACAAACGCCCGAACAAGGCGCTCTTCCTCGATGCGGCCACAATCAACGAGCGTCTCCGCGACTCCGATCATCATTTCGGTGTCGTCGGTGTAATAGAGCGTGTCGCCGGAGGGGTTTTTGACGAGCTTTTCAGGCGAACCGAACTGAAAGAAGATGTCGGCGTGGGTCAGCCCCTCGTAAGGCGCGCCGACCGCGTCACCGACAGCCAGACCAAGCAGGCACCCGGAGAAGCGATTCGCGAGCGTCGCGTGACTTTCCCAGACTTTCATAGAGTTCAAGATAAGCCGCACGATAAACGCGGAAAAGACACGATCAAGACAGAAGAGGGATTAACCACAGAGACGCAGAGACACAGAGAAAACAAAAGACAGAGAGAAATCAGAAGAAATGCATTCTGTCTTTTCTCTGTGTTGGTTTTCTCTTCTCTGTGCCTCTGTGTCTCTGTGGTTAGTCCTGCCTTCTCTTCTGTTCTGATCGTGCGGCTCTGTCTTCTTCGCCTACTTCGGCGCGGGAGCGGGCTTGTTGGCTGCGGCTCGGACCTTCTTCACCAACCGCGACTTGAGGCGCGCGGCCTTGTTCGGGTGGATGTAGCTCTTCGTCGCGGCCCGGTCGAGCATCGCCTGAGTGTTCTTCACCTCGGTTGTTGTCTTGGTCGCGTCGGTGCCGGCGATGGCATCGGCGACTGTCTTGCGCTGAGCCTTGATCTTCTTGGCCGCGGCTCGGTTCTGCCGTCGGCGCTTTTCGGTTTTGCGAAGACGTTTCCAGGCGCTTGGGGTGTGAGGCATTGAGTTCTCTGGGTGTTATCGGTGTCGGGTGATTGTTCTCGTCTGCGAGGCTCGATTTCAGATTGCAGATGTGTGATCGACGATTGAAAAGCGAGGCTTTTGTGTCTTTCAATCGTCAATCACACATCTGCAATCTGAAATGTCAGAGGGCCACGGCTCCGACCTTGAACCGGACAAAGCGCACTGGCTCCAGTCCAGCTTTCTTCAAGGCTGCGCCGACAGTCGTCTTGGGATACTTCATTTCGTTTGCGACCTGCTGCTCGGTCAACACGATCTCGGCCAAGCGCGTCCGGAGCTTACCTTCAGCGATCTTCTCCAGGATGTTGGCCGGCTTGCCCGCGTTCTTCGGGTCGTTGTCGATGTCGGCCTTCACGATTGCCTTTTCCTTCTCCATCACGTCGGCGGGCACATCCGCGACGGTGGCGTAAGGCGGGTTGAGAGCGGCAATGTGAGTGGCCACATCCTTGAGCAACTCCTCGTTGGCCGCAGCGCCCTTGCATTCCAGAAGCACGCCGACGGTTCCGTCGTGATGGACGTAGCCTCCATAAATGCCTCCTTCGAGCCTCTTGAACTTTTGCAGAATCATCTTTTCGCGAATCACGCCGACCGTCTCGTTGATCCGGTCCAGAACGGTCCCCTTGCCCGTCGTCATCGTCGCGGGCATTCCAGCGGCTGAAGCAGCCGCGTCAGCCCGCTCCTTGAACGGCTCGACGAGCATCGCGGGCACATCGGCGGCCTTGCTGGTCGCGGCGAACTTCGCGATCTCGTTAGCGAGCGCGATGAACTGATCGCTCTTGGCCGAAGGAGCGCTCTCGCAGCGCATCTCGACGATGGCCCCGACCTTCTTGGCGTTATCGAACGACACCCCGATGCGGCCCTCGGCGGTCTCGTTCGCTTCGCGCTTGACGCCCATCTTCGCGTTCTGCTGTTGCAGCCACATGATGGCCTTGTCCATGTCGCCTTCGTTCTGGTCGAGAGCCTGCTTACACAGGCCCATCGGCTGATCGGTGCGCTCACGAAGCTGCTTCACCATCTGTGGCGTCACGGTGGCCATATCTCTTCTCCTCGCGGTAATCAGTTATCAGTCATCAGTGATCAGTTATCAGTCATCAGGAAGAAGTCCACGCTGACTGGTGACCGATGACTGATAACCGATGACTGATAACTGATCACTGATGACTCACTTTTTAGACAGCACCGACCGGAGTGGGGTTCGGTTCTGGTGCAGAACCAGGACCGGGGCCAGACGGAGGCGGTTTCGGCCCGCCTCGTGGCTTGATCATCGCCTGTTGTTCCGGCGGAAGTGCCGCTCGACCTTCCAGACACGCATCAGCCAACTTTTGCAGAATCACCTCGATGGACCGGATGCTGTCGTCGTTGCCGGGAATGGGCAGATCGACCGGGTCCGGGTCGCTGTCGGTGTCGATCAGCGCGATGGTGGTGATACCCATCCGCTTGGCTTCCTTGACCGCGATGTGCTCCTTGTTTGGCCCCACGATGACCAGCGCATCGGGCGGCTTGATCATGTCGCGGATACCCATGAGGTTCCGCCGAATCTTGAGCAGTTCGCGGCTCAAGGTGGAAATCATCTTCTTGGAGTGCGTGCGAATGTCGGAGGTGTCTGGAGCCTTCGCGGGGTCGAGTTTGCCCGCATCGGTCATCAGGCTCGCGATGTAGGCGTTCAGGTCCACGCGATTGGGATTCTCGCCGACCGGGAGCCACATCGATTCAAGTTCCTGGAGTCGCTTCAGCCGGTTGCGGATCGTGCGGTAATTCGTGAGTGTTCCACCGAGCCAGCGCTCGCTGACGAAGGGCATTCCGCACCGCTGCGATTCGCGTTCGACAATTTCTTTGGCCTGCCGCTTGGTGCCGACGAACATCACCAGCCCGCCACGAGCCACGACTTGCGATAAGTATCGGTAGGCCCGCAGAAGTCCGCGCACAGTTTCGCGCAGATCGATGATGTGGATAAGGTTTCGTTTGCCGTAGATGTACGGCCGCATCTTCGGGTTCCACCGGCTGGCCCGGTGGCCGTAATGGACGCCTGCTTCGAGCAGGACTTTGACATCGACTAGAGGCACGGGAACTCCTTCGAGGACTCAGCACGGATCACGCGTGAATCTTGCATGATGAGCACTTCCCCCAATTGAGAAAAGATTCGCCCCCAACACGGTTTCTGGGGCGGGATGGTTGGGTGCAGGCGCCACAGGCGCACACCCGGAAGCTAGTAGTATAAACTCAGGCGCAATATCGTCCAATCCACTTTCCAAAAGCCCGCGTGCCAACTTGGTGAAACCCCGCCTGATCCCTGTTCTCGATGTGATGAACGGGCAGGTTGTGCGCGCTATCGGCGGCCGAAGGGAAGAGTATCGGCCCATCGTCAGCAAGTTGACAACGTCAACGGATGTGTACGAAGTCGCGAAGGCTCTCTTGGATGCTGCTGGCGTTTGGGAACTCTACATCGCCGACCTCGATGCAATACGCGGTCGCTACGACATCAGCCCGCGGGTCGACGAGTTTGCGTACTGGCTGGAGTTCCCCGTCTGGCTCGATGTCGGAACAAGCGAGACGAAGGGCGCACCATTTTTCTCGTCCGCGCCGCACATTCGGCCGGTCGTCGCTCTGGAAACCGCTGGCACTCCGGGTCTGCTGGGCAGCGCAGTGTCTGCCGTGTCAGCGCCGGTCGCGTTCTCGCTCGACCTCCGCGCCGGCGAACTTCTCGGCGACTGGTCGAAGTGGGGCGCGAAGCATTCGCGCGATGCGATCGCGGTCACTCGCACCGCGGTGAGCGCCGGTGCGCGAGCGATCATCGTTCTCGACCTCGCCCGCGTGGGCACGGGAACCGGTTGCGGAACGGAAGGCGTCTTGCGGCAGATTCGCGCCGAGTTCCCAGACATTGATCTGCTCGCCGGGGGCGGCGTACGGACGTGGGACGACGTGGAGCGATTGGGTGAAGCCGGCGCGAGCGGGGTGCTCGTTGCTTCCGCGCTTCACGATGGGATGCTGCCGCTTCTTTCGGAGCCGCGACCGTGAGGGAGCGCTTCCTCAAGAGCGCTCCCTCACGGTCGCGGCTCCGATTTACGCCGCAAGTGGCACTTACGAAGAGGCCAGTTTCTTGAGCGCATCGTCCGTGAGCCGGAACACGCTCCATTCGTCCATTGGTTTCGCGCCAAGCGCCTTGTAGAAGTCGATGGATGGCGTGTTCCAGTTCAGCACGGACCATTCCACACGCGAGCAGTCGCGTTCGACGGCCAGCTTCGCCAGAGCAACGAGTAACGCCTTGCCGTGGCCTCTTCCGCGATACTCCGGCATCACGAACAGGTCTTCGAGGTAGATGCCGGGCTTGGCTCGGAAGGTTGAGTAGTTGTGGAAGAACAGAGCGAAGCCGACCACCGCGCCCGCGTCCTCGGCGATCAACACCTCGGCGTACTTCGTTGCGCCGAAAAGGTGGTTGTGCAGGTCGCTTTCCTTCATCACGCACGCGTGCGCAAGCTTTTCGTACTCCGCCAGCTCGCGGATGAGGCGCGCAATCATCGGCACGTCGGTGGGAGTCGCGGGGCGAATCATGGGTTACTTTGCCTTTCAGAGTCGTCGGCACACTCCGTGTGTCGTGAGGTCATTTCAGAGCGAGGGGCAGAGGGTGTTGGGTGTTTGAAGTGGCGACGAGTCGCCCAGCGGTGGTCAGGGACTGTGCGCGACATTCTATAGATTGCCAGATTGCCAAGATTGCCACACACGCCAGTTGGCAATCTGACACCCAAAACTTGGCAATCTGACCCAGTACCTCGCAATCTTACCCATCACCGCGCAACACCTCACAACTTCAATGTATACTTTTGTATAGTTATCTCTACGTTCTGAAATCTGTTCTACTATTTCCGTTGCACCAAAAACTCCAACAAGTCCGCCGCTTCCTGGGGCGTTAACCCACTCATTTGGCCGTCGGGCATCAGCGACAACCGCGAAGGTCTGAGCGATTCCACATCATCGGCCCGGAGTTTGATCTGATTGCTCTCGGCATCCTTCAGAATGACTTCCGACTCGCTTCGCTTCACAAGCAGACCGGTGAACGTCTTCTCGTCTTTCGTCTTCACGTTGTAAGACGCGAATTGCGGATCGATGCGCACGGATGGATTCAGCAGACTATCGAGAATCTCGTTTCGCGTGCGGCTCTTCCCGATGAAGGTGAGATCGGGGCCGAGTTGCTTTCCGCGATCACCGACGTTGTGGCAGTTGGCGCACTTCAAATCCCTGTTGAAGAACAGCGCTTCGCCCTTCTCCTCGTCGCCCTTGAGCGCGAGAATCGACGCCGGCCGCGGGTTGGAACCGAGCTTGCGGGTCTTCGGATCGACCGGCAAATATCCGTCGAAGAGATCACGCACGGGACCGGGTTCGAGCTTCGCCGCGGCGGCAACGATCTTCTCGGCCCAAACGTTGTCAAAACCTGCCACGCCAACTGAGA
>JAKEEV010001287.1 GCA_022616395.1 Planctomycetia bacterium
ACTGTTCACTGTTCACTGATGACTCACATAAACCATTCAGGCGTCACCAGCCATTGCAACTTCCCGGCGGCTTTGTCGGGGTCGTTTTTGAACTCGATGCACGCGGCGGCCGCCTTCGCCAGGTGAATGCTCCCATCGGCCGCTCCGAGGAACCATTCGGCGTAAGCGCCCAGTTCGGGCATGTGACCGACGGCCGCGATCCGATCACCGGGCACCGCGGCGAGGAAATCGGAGAGCTTATTCGGTTTGAGGCGTTCGGGCGCGAGCAAGTCGCAGGTAACAGGTCGGGCGTCCATCCTCCAAACGTCCAGCAACTCCACGGCGGTTTGGTGAGCGCGAACGAGCGGGCTGGCGACCACGGCATCTACTGGAAGTTTGAGTTGAGCGAACGCTTCGGCCAGCGCGCGAGCCTGAGCGTGGCCGTGAGGAGTCAGAGCGCGGTCGAAGTCTCGCCCCGCGCCCGGTGAACCCAATTCCACGGCCTCCGCGTGCCGAACCAGATACAGAATCATCGTGTGTTCCCCGCAAAGCCGCTTCACCGAATCCACTTCACCTTCTGCCCTTCCGGGCCATCGCTCCGACTTCTACATTACAGGAAGCGCTGAACTCCACCAGTCGAGAAACTGCGAACTCAATCCATGAAGCGGAACGACATCCGAAACGTTGCTGTGATTGCCCATGTTGACCACGGCAAAACCACCCTGGTCGATCAGATGCTGCGCCAGTCCGGCCAGTTCCGTTCCGAGGAACTGGACAAGCTCGTCGGCGGTCAGCACGGCCTCATCATGGACTCCAACGATCAGGAACGCGAACGCGGCATCACCATTTTGGCGAAGAATTGCGGAATCCGCATCGGCGACGTGAAGGTGAATCTCATCGACACGCCCGGCCACGCGGACTTCGGAGGCGAAGTCGAACGCATTCTCAAGATGGCTGACGGCGCGTTCGTGCTGGTCGATGCGGCGGAAGGCCCGCTTCCTCAGACCCGCTTCGTACTCAAGAAAGCGTTCGCCGCGGGGCTGAAGCCCATCGTCATCATCAACAAGATCGACCGGCCGGATGCTCGGATCAAGGACGTTCACGCGCTCATCTTCGACCTGTTCATTGAACTGGACGCAACCGACGAGCAGGCCAACTTCCCCGTCATCTATGCCAGCGGTCGGCAGGGCGTCGCGACCACGGACCTCGCTGTTCCGCCGAAGGACTTGCACCCGCTGTTCGACGCGATCTTGAATAACGTGCCCGCCCCGGACGTGGACGAGAATGCTCCGCTTCAGATGCAGGTGGCCGCCCTGCAATACAGCGAGTTCGTCGGCAAGATCGTGGTCGGCCGGGTGTTCGCCGGGAAGATTCGCAAGAATCAGAAGGTGACCGTGGTCCGGCAGAAGGACGGGACCACTTTCACCGACACCGTGGTTCAGGTGCTGGAGTTCGACAAGCTCGGCAAGAAGGAAGTGGAGGAGGTTCGCGCGGGTGACGTGTGTGCGGTGATCGGCCTCGACGAGGCCGAGATTGGCGACACCATCTGCGCCTTTGGCGAGCCGAAGGCGCTGCCGCCGCTCACCATCGACGAACCGACGCTGGACATGGTGTTCCGCGTGAACGACTCGCCGTTCGCCGGGCAGGAAGGCAAGCCCCTGACCAGCCGCGAACTGCGCGACCGCCTCGAACGCGAGCTTCATCACAATGTCGCGCTGCGAGTGAGACAGGGCGACCGCGAGAGCGAGTTCGTCGTCTCCGGGCGCGGGCTGTTGCACCTCGGCGTATTGCTCGAAACGATGCGCCGCGAGAACTCCGAACTCGCGGTTGGCAAACCGCGCGTCATCATCAAGGAGATAGGAGGGCAAAAGCACGAGCCATTCGAGGACCTGGTCATCGAGGTGCCGAACGAGCACGTCGGTTCCGTGATGAGTCTGGTTCAACCGCGACAGGGCGAGTGCCAGCGGATGGAGAACCACGGCGCGGTGACGCAACTCGGCTTCCACATCCCGGCTCGTGGGCTGATCGGCCTGCGCACGCGACTCTTGAACGCGACGCAGGGCACCGCGATCATTCACCACAACTTCCTCGAATACCGGCCGGTGAAGGCCAATCTGCCTGACCGTGCCACGGGCGTGTACATCTCGAAGAACACGGCGAAGGTGACCGCGTACTCGGCCGACGGTCTGGCGGGGACGCTGTTCGTGGCTCCAGGGGATGAGGTGTACGAGGGGCAGGTTGTCGGCGAACACGGTCGCGACAAAGACATGGTGGTGAACGTGACCGACCCGAAGCCGCTGACGAACATGCGGGCCTCCGGCAGCGACGCCAAGGCCGTGCTCAAGCCGCCGAGGATATTCTCGCTGGAAATGGCTCTGGAGTTCATCGAGGA
>JAKEEV010001288.1 GCA_022616395.1 Planctomycetia bacterium
GTCACCCTCCAGGTGCGCGACGAGCGGTTCGCTCCCGAATGGCTCGTGTTTTGGACAGCAAAAGAGGAACGCGCCGAACCGGTGGTTCTCTCCGCGTCTCCAGCGCGCATCCTCGAGGGAAAACTGACCACCGAAGACACCAACCAGCCGCTTGCGAATGCCACTCTCATCGTGGAGACGGCGAACGCTGGCCCTTTCTCTGGCTCGGTACAAACACGAACCGACAAGGAAGGCCGGTTCCGCGTCCGGCCGTTTCCAGGCAAGAAGCTTCGCGTGTGGGTGTATCCGCCTCAAGAACAGCCGTACATCACGGTGAGTCAGGAAGTGCAGTGGCCGGGAGACGAGGATCGCGGGAACGTTGACCTGACCGTTCCGCGCGGCATTCTGATTCGCGGAACGGTCCAGGAAGCCGGGTCGGGTCGTCGCATCGTGGGTGCTGGCGTGCATTACTCCTGGCATTACACGAAGAACCCATTCCGGGAGATCGCGAAGACACATCCAGGAGTCGAATGGCGCATCCGAGCCGTTCGCACCGGCTCCGACGGCGGATTTTACCTCGTCGTTCCTCCTGGTCCCGGCACGCTCCAGGTCAAGGCGGCCGAGCCGGACTACATCCACATCGAGACAAATTCCAACCAACTCAATGGGCGCGCAAGCATGGGAGGCGCTCCCTACTTCCCGGATGCGGTCGTGCCGATGTCGCTTCTTCCAGAAAGCGGAGTTCAACATCCCGTCATCAAGTTGCGTCGGGGAATCACCGTGCGCGGACGCGTGACTGGGCACGATGGCAAGCCCGTGCTCTCGGCGTTGCTCATCTCCCCAACATACATTCCAGACGGACTGGAACTAAAGGGCCGCACGCTCCCGGTTCGAGATGGTCGATTCGAGCTGCCCGGTTGCGAGCCTGGCAAGAAGGTGATCGTGTGGATTCTCGATCCGAGCAAGAAGCAAGGCGCGGTTTCGGAATTTACCGCCCAGGCCGGCGCGGAGCCGGAAGTACGGCTGGCGCCGTGTGTGAGTGTGCGACTGCGAGTGGTGGACACCGCGGGGAAACTCGTCCCGCAGCCAAAAGTGATGAACGAACTGTTGCTCCGACCCGGAGACCCGGTCAACCTCTCCATCGAAACTGGAAACAAGGCCAACATCAGCGTGTGGACCGTCATGGTCTACGGGCGAGGGTACGAAGCGATTCAGGAGAAACCCGGTGAACTGATAATTCCCTACTTGATCCCGAACGCGAAGTACCTCATTCGCGCTCAAGAGAAACTCGGCTGGCCGGAGAAGATGACTTTCACCGCGCCCGCGACCGGCTCACGCGACCTGACCCTCACCATCGAGCCTCGACAGCCAGCAAAGTAGTCAAAGAAGACCGGCACACGTGTGCCGACGACTTTTTCCCCAAGACCAAGACCGCCCCAACAAACGGAGCGCAAGGGCGAACCCCCTCGCACCTGGCTCCGTGTCGCTTTCGCCCCTTCCATAGGAGTTGTCCATGCCCCGTCCGAAGACCCTCTCCCGGAAACAGTCCGCTGGGATCGCCAACCCGCGGCTGGCTCTTGAATCTCTCGAAGACCGCTCGGTCCCCGCGACGTTCACCGTCAACACGAC
>JAKEEV010001289.1 GCA_022616395.1 Planctomycetia bacterium
CCCACGCCCGCATCGCGTCCAGGTCGCCTTGCCGCTCGGCACGCAGTTTGTCTTTATCCTGCTGAGGCACATCGGGATCTTCCATCTTCTTCCTGAAGGCTCCCCCTTTCTCCCTCTCGAAGAACACGAGGGCCATGTTCCCGTCCTCCTCGCCGTTGAGCTTCACCTCGGTCAGGTCGGCCGGTATGCCGTTCGGATAAACCAATTTTCCGTTCGGATAAACCGGAGGCCACGAGAGCAACTGATCCAGTTGGGAGACTGGCGCTTTCGCCACTTGCGTCTTGCCGGTGATCCCGTTGACGATTGCCGCTCCCACCGCGACCAGGCCATTATTGGGCTTTGTGGAGCCGTTCTTCGGTTGCTCGACTTTCTTGTTCTCCGGCTTGGGTTGTTGCGGTTGTGGAGCAGGGAGATTGGCCTTTGCTTTCAGAGCCGGATCGATCTTGTTGACCCACACCAGCCCCGCGATTCCTGCTCCGAGCAACAGCAGCCCCGCGATCACGATCTTGCCCTTCCAGCCGTAGAGGTCGAAGAGGCTCAAGACGATCTGTGCGAACAGCCCGGCACCGGCCACCATGCCGGTTCCGATAATCCCCATTGCGAAGTATGGGCCCCACTCATCACACAACCGAGCCAGCCACCAGAACGACACATCCGTGAACATCGCGATCACAACCAGCGGAGAGAGGATGCACCTCATCCACTTCGGCCAACTGCTGAACGCGAAGACAAGCCCCGTGAGCGAGAAGAGCATCGAGAAACTGAGCAAGTGAGCGTGAGTGGATTGCGTCAGCTTCTCCATGCTGATCGGCTCTTGCACCTTCATGTAGTCACCGGGCTTCACCGGAACGAACGGAGCGACTGCCAGGTGTGCCTTGATCTCGTCGTAAGTTTCCAGCGGGACATCCGGTTTCTGGCCGCCTTGTGAATGGCACCGGGCGCAGCGAACTTCGATGATCGACTTGATCTTGAACGAGCCATCGTCGTGCAGGAAATCTCCCGTGATCTGCTTCGGGGCTTTGTCAGCTCCCATCACGCACTTGTCCTGGTCGTACATCTCCTTGCGCTTGGCGTCATCGGCGTTAATCCACCACCGGAGTACCTCGCGCTCGCCGTTCCGTTCGGCCTCAAGCTGCGCCTTCATCGCCGGGTTTTCCTTCATCTGCCGGACGAACCTGGGATCCTTGCCGAAGAACGCAGGGCCCATCGTTTGGGCAGTGAGTTCGCCTTCAATCGGCCCCATGATGAGCGCTTCGAGCCGACACACCGGCCGCGGTTGTTCTCCTCCCTTAAACTCTTTCTTACCGGTGTACTTCAGAATCACGTCCTCCATCGTCGGCATCGGCGTACCGCCTTTGGCGGTCTGCATGTGTACCTGCACCATCGCCGAGGTATACCCCACGCCGACCGCGAGGAGAAACACCGTCGCCACCACCTTCACAGGCAACGGAAGATCACGCAGGGTATACGACATGGGAGCAACTCCCGGAAAGGCATTTCACCACAAAGGCACAAAGATCACACAAAGACTCACAAAGAAAAGAATTGAATGCTGGTTTACTTTGTGGCCCTTCGTGTGATCTTTGTGCCTTTGTGGTGAAATCCGAGGTTTTGAATTTACGACCCTAACAGAACCGCGGACGCAGCCAGTACCTTTTCGCGAACGTCCGCGAGCTTGCCTTGAATTCGCGCTCCGCTTGCCAGCTTGTGTCCGCCGCCGCCAAACTGCTCGGCCAACTTCGACACGTCCGCCGAACGCGAGCGGAAGCTCACCTTCGTGCCGCCGTCGGGCTGCTCGATGAACACAAGCGCAATCTCGACACCTTCCACCGCACGCGGAAAGTTAATCAGGTCTTCTGTATCACCCGGCACCGAGCCAGTCGCGGAGTAATCGGAAAGAGCAATCTCAGTGTATGCCACCTTGCCACCAGCCCTCAATTCCAGCCGCTGAAGAGCAATCGCGGTGAGCTTCAGCCGAGGAAGAGTCGCGGACTCATAAAGCTGCTCGTAGAGAACCGTCGGGTTCGCACCGGCTTCAACAAGTTCCCCACACAAATCGAAGGTCGCGTGTGTCGCGTTCGGGTGTCGGAACCAACCCGTGTCTGTCGCCACCGCCATGAACAGATGGTGAGCCATTCTCTCCGTGAGTGGCACACCCAGCGCGCGAATGATCTCGTGAGCCAGCCGACCGGTCGATTCCGCGCTTGTGTCCACAAGTTGTAACCCACCGATGTCGTCCTGGGTCCGGTGATGATCGACCACCGCGCGCGGGAGTGACGATTTCTTGAGCCAGTCGCCGAAGTCACCAAGTTGATTCCACGTTCCCGTGTCCAGAATCAACACGCTGTCGCGGTCCGTGAACGCCGACGGGCGGAAGTCTTCAATGAACGTCCGCTTTGGGTCCAGAAACTCATAGCGCGGAAGGAGCTTGCTTGCGATCGCGACCCGCGGCTTCTTGCCCAGCGCGGTCAGCGCGTCGTGGAGGGCCAGTTGCGAACCCAGACCGTCCGCGTCTGGGCGAATGTGGGTCATCAGCAGCGGGCGTTCAGATCGACGGAGGAAATCGACCAGCGGAGACCAATCAAGCGGCATGAGGAAGAGTTCCATTCGGCAGGATAGGGAAATTGTAATCCCTTTCGGCACAGCGGAAACGGGAAATATTGCGCGAACCACCTTCAATTTCGCCTTGTCGCTTTTTTCACAAAGTGTATACTGTTTGCGGACTGACAAATCCGCAAACTCTTTCATTGCTCGGAGGCGTCATGTGCGCCGTCGAGAGCCGCAAGCCTGGGCGCCCCAAAGACCCTCATTTAGAGGTGCGCCGAAAGGCGCAGATCCTCGACACGGCGGCGCGTGTGTTCGCGACTTACGGCTTCGCCAACACACAAGTTCAGACGATTGCCAAGCACATTGGTGTCGGCAACGGGACCGTCTACCGCTACTTCCCCACCAAGGAGCAACTGTTCCTCAGCGCGGTTGAACGCGGGCTGCAAGAACTCGAAGCGGAGATGGACGCGGTGCTGGCAGAGCCGCTCGACGCGCTCGAACTGATGCGCAAGGCGATTCAAACTTACTTCGAGTTCTTCCAGAGACGGCCGGAGATGGTGGAGTTGTTCATTCAGGAACGGGCCGCGTTCCCGCATCATCACCGTCCGTTGTACTTCGTGACGCGGGGCGATGAAAGGGACTGCAAGCATCAGGCGTTCTTCCGGCAGTTGGTCGATACCCGCGTGATCCGACCGATTCCGCAAGAGCGATTCTTCAGCGTTATCGGCGACCTTCTTTACGGCACCATCCTCACCAACTTGCTCACGAGCCGCCCGTCCGATCCAGACTTGCAAACCGAGGATGTGTTGGACGTGATCCTCAATGGCCTACTGACTGCCGAAGCGCGGAAGGAGAAGCGATGAAGCGAGCGATTCTGTGCGTGGGGTTGGTGACAGTCGTGCTGTTGATACCCGCGTGCGCGTCCAAGTCCGGTTCGTCCACGCCTTCGGACGAAGCGAAGCCAGTCCCAGTGACCGTGGGCGAGGCGAAGGCCATCACTCTTCGGCGAACGGTGTCCGTGGTGGGCACGCTGAACGCTTTCGAGGATGTGCAACTTGCTCCGCGAGTGAGTGGGCGAGTGTTGCGCGTCTTCAAGGACGTTGGTGACCGCGTTTCTCCGGGCGAGTTGCTCCTGGAACTCGATGCGACCGAATACCGGCTCGCGGTGGAGCAAGCCCGGCCCGCGTTCCAGGCCGAATTGCGCAAACTGAAACTCGACGCGCTCCCCGCGACCGACGCGGAATTTGAGAAGCACCTTCCGAAGGTGGACGCG